>JAZRAG010000063.1:0-19801 GCA_045634445.1 Candidatus Spyradenecus sp.
TGCGATCAAACAGCGACGAAGACATAAGTCTATTCCTCTCTTAACGGTATTTTACGTGTACAAAAACACTCCACGTAAAAACATGACCACATATTATACACAAATGTAACACAAACGTCAAACCATCCCATAGCCTAAATAGTAAATGCGCACACGTGTGCGAGAGAGGATTTGACGCTGGTTAGGTTAAATGAGGTATGATACATATCATTCATCAAGCGCGCCCACGCGCGCGAAGGATGTGCTTAGATTATACTGTGTGACGATTTATTTTGTTAGGAGGTCTGAGTGTTTTGCACAATGACAGTAATAAAAAGAAAAAGCGCCTCGGTGGGAACCGAAGCGCTTTTTTCAATCTTGCCAGATTAGTGCTTACCCTTACAGGCGTCGGTGTGCTGGTGTGTGCATTCAGCGGCCGTACCATGTATCATAAGGGCATTGATGGTTTCAGGCTTGATGGACATCGGGTGGCCTTGCCACACAATCTTACCATTGCGCACGGCAACCGCGTGGGGAATGCCAACAATCTTCAAGTAGTCGGCGAAGCGGTTATCAACATCATGTGCCTGTGCGTAGGTCGGCGGAACGCGTTGCTTGGAGAAGAATTCCTTCAACTGCGCAGGGTTCTTGTTGGTTTCAACATTGACGCCTACGATCTTGACACCTTTGCCTTGGTAGCCTTTCCAGAGTTCTTCTGTGTGGGGAATGGCACGAACGCAAGGACCGCACCAAGTGGCCCAACATTCAAAAATCCACAGTTCGTTGTTCGGCCAGGTTTGAGGCTTTTCACCTACGAACCAAACGGTCGGCAATTTTTCCTGAGGGATGACATCGCCAACAGCTGCCATCAAGGGCAGGGTCAAGGCGCACACTAAAGCAAAGATGAGATTTTTCATGTTGTTAATATACCAAAAAAAGAAACCTAAAAACCACAAAACAAACAAAAAACACTAAAATGTGACCGAGGACACAATGAAGGGAAGAACGCATAGAAAATGTGCTCCGCAGGAGGACTTTGGGTAGAAATTCAATCACAAAACACGAGCGGCTACGCCGCAAAAATTAACCATAAAATACGAGTATTTGATGGCACAGTTGTTAGTTGTTGGTTGGTAGTTATTCATTGGGAAGATATCCTCGCTGCGCTCAAGTTTGAGAACTCTTGAAAGTGCTCTGCGGTGCAGGACTGCGAGGTTCTTTACGTTAAATCGCTATCTCTGCTTTGTAAATTCTCGGTAGGATTTGAGCGCATCCTGTCGTTGCACAGCGGAGTTAATGAAGTGTAAAAAATGAAAAAGCCTCGGGGTGAACCGAGGCTCTTTTTCGCGGGATGCGCGAGAACTTAGTAGTTCTGGGCTTCGAGTGCGAAGTATGCCTTGGGGTGCTTGCAGACGGGGCAGAGTTCCGGGGCCTTTTCGCTGATGACGATGGCGCCGCAGTTCAAGCATTCCCAACGGTTCTTGCCAGAACGGACGAAGACTTCGCCGGTTTCAATGTTCTTAGCGAGAGCGTTGTAGCGTTCTTCGTGGCGAGCTTCGACTTCGGCGACAGCGCGCATCTGGCGAGCGATTTCGGTGAAGCCTTCTGCTTCAGCTTCGTCGGCCATGCGCTTGTACATGTCGGTCCATTCGTAGTTTTCGCCTTCTGCAGCGGCCTTGAGGTTTTCAACGGTGGAACCGATGCCTTCGAGGTGCTTGAACCACAACTTGGCGTGTTCCTTTTCGTTGTTGGCGGTTTCTTCGAAGATCTTAGCAATCTGCACATAACCTTCCTTCTTAGCTACTGAAGCGAAGTAGGTGTACTTGTTACGTGCCTGAGATTCGCCTGCGAAAGCATCCCAGAGGTTCTTTTCGGTCTTGCTGCCTTTGAGTTCCATTTTTTCTCTCCATGTTTTGTGTTGAATGTTTAAGGACACGTTGTCCTTTTGACAGCATTAATATACAACAACTCCGAGACAAATTGCAAGCACTTTTTGTAATTATTTCAAAATTAATTTATGAAGTGTTGAAATATCAATATTTTAAAGAATTAAATATTTTAAATTTGGGGCTGTTTTAGGGTGTTTCGCGTTGCTTAAGAGGCGTTTTCGAGAGGTTAAAATAGGGAATTTAGAAACGAAAAAGCCTACAAGCGGATGCTTATAGGCTTTAAAGGATGGTCGGCCTCGCGGGGATCGAACCCGCGACCCCAACATTAAAAGTGTCGTGCTCTACCAACTGAGCTAGAGGCCGAAAACGCGCATAATGGTAACAAATCCAAGGGGTAGAAGCAAGGAATTTCTTTTAAATGCCCGCTTTTACGTTGGATCGATGCGGTTTACGCGTGGGTTGCATTGGTATGATCGCGCGTTTTGAGGTGAAAAGAAGCGTGAGTAAAGGGAATGGATGTGATAGAATAATGTGAAAAGAATGTTTCAGTGCGGTATTTTTGCGACTGAGAACGTTTTTCGCGAGAGGCGTTAGGCTTGAGTTGAGCGAGGGAAAGATGAATCGTAATATTGCTTGTATCGGTGCAGGGTATATTGGCGGCCCCACAATGGCTGTCATTGCTCAGAAGAATCCTGACCGTAAGGTAATGGTGGTTGATGTTTCTCAAGCGCGTATTGATGCATGGAATTCTGACGAACTTCCCATTTACGAGCCTGGTTTAAAGGAGATTGTGGACTCTTGCCGCGGTAAGAATCTCTTTTTCTCTACAGATGTAGAAACTGCGATTCGCGAATGTGACATCATTTTTGTCTGCGTGAATACGCCAACGAAGACCTTCGGTGCGGGTGCTGGGTATGCTTCAGACTTGCAATACTGGGAAGCAGCTGCGCGTACGATTTCAAAAGAAGCGAATGGCGACAAGATTGTGGTGGAAAAATCCACGCTGCCTGTACGTACGGCAGACGCGATGGCGGCGGTCTTGCACACCCATCCTGAACATACCTTTACTGTGCTCTCCAATCCTGAATTCTTGGCAGAAGGCACGGCAGTGAATGACCTACTGAATCCCGACCGTGTTTTGATTGGTGGACCGCAAGATGCGCGCGGCCAGGCAGCGATTGAGGCCTTGGCAGAGATTTACGCTACATGGGTCCCACGCGAACGCATTTTGGCGACGAACGTTTGGTCAAGCGAGATGTCCAAATTGGCTGCGAATGCAATGCTGGCGCAGCGCATTTCTTCAATGAACGCCTTTTCTGCGTTGTGCGAAGTCACGGGAGCTGATATTTCGGAAGTGGCCAATGTGCTTGGCATGGACCGCCGTATTGGTAAATACTTCTTGAAGGCAGGTCCTGGGTTTGGCGGTTCGTGCTTTAAGAAGGATGTTTTGAACCTCGTTTACCTCTGTCGTACCTATGGTTTAGACGACTGTGCAGACTATTGGGAACAGGTCATCCGCATGAATGACGCCCAACAACACCGTATCGTGGCGCGCACGGTTAAGGCGCTCTTTAATACCCTTGCGGGTAAGCGCATCGCACTCTTTGGGTTTGCTTTTAAGGCTAACACTGGCGACACGCGCGAAACGCCTGCGCTCGCAGTGGCCAATCTTCTCGCAGAAGAGCACGCCGACTTGGTGGTTACGGATCCGAAGGCCTTGGATAATGCTAAACACGATTTAGCGCACGTCAAGACGGTAACCTTTGAAGCTGACCCTTATGCAGCGGCAGCAGGTGCGGATGCTATTCTTGTGATGACCGAGTGGGCGTGTTATGCCGAACTCGATTGGCAGCGCATTTACAACGCTATGCGCCAACCCGCCATGCTCTTTGATACGCGCAATATCTTGGATCATGCCCAATTAAAACGCATGGGATTCAATGTCCTTGCGGTGGGTAAAACCCTTTAAGCGCACAATCGATTTGCTTATTCAAAAGCCCCAGCCAAACGGTCGGGGCTTTTTGATTTTATTGCGAATGTTACTAACGCTTTTGAGGGTAATCTCTCTGTGTCGTTTACCGACGCAACAACGCACACGCAAAGGCGCCATCGTGGCCTTTGCTAGGCAATTCACGACGCATCTCGCCCTTTTCAAAGTCAGGATGACGCGCGAGAAATGCCTCAACTTGAGCCTCGTTTTCTTCGGGTTCAATTGAACACGTTGAGTACACCAAACGGCCACTAGGCTTGACTTGTGGAGCAAGATTATCCAAGAGGGCGCGTTGCGTCTGAAGGAGTTGGTCCAACTTCTGCGGTGTCCACGTCCAGCGCGCATCAGGTCTGCGACCAAAGACGCCGGTATTGCTACAGGGCACATCTAAGAGAATGGCATCAAAGGCGCCAAAGGTGGCGGTGGTAGCATCCTCTTGGCAGAGCGTTACACGCGTTTCTAAGCCACAACGGCGCACCGTGTCGCGCAATGTTTCAAGGCGACTTGCGCTAAATTCATTGGCGATGAGCGTGTCGTTTCCGCCTAAGCGTGCGGCGAGTTGGGCGGTTTTACCGCCAGGTGCGGCGCAGGCATCTAAGACATGCATCCCTGGTGTGACCGCCATAAGTTCAATTGCATGACGCGTTGCCACATCTTGCACGACGAAGGCGCCTGTGTCATATCCCTCTAATTCCGCGATACGCGTATGGCGTGGCACGATAAAGGTGCCTTCGGGATCCAATGGATGCGGTGTGCAAGCGCGCGGCGCTACGTGCGGAGGCAACGGCCTGACGCACACCTGCGGTGTCTCTACAAGCGCCTCTGCGATGGCGCGAGTGGCCTCCTCGCCAAAAGCAGCACACCAACGCGTCCACAGGATGCGCGGCACATCGCGACGCAAGTGTTCGGGTTGCGCTGCGAGTGCGGCCTGTAGGGTGGCTTTTTCACGTTGGATTCGACGCAAGACTGCGTTGACAAACTTCGCGGCATCGCGTCCAATCGGCTTGCTCGCTTCAACTGTTTCTGCGATGGCGGCGTGTTCTGCCATATTGGGCAACGCCAATAACTGCGCGGCACCCACCATAAGTGCGGCCCACAATTCGCCCGTGGGCATGCGTTTAACGCACTGTTTGAGCACCCACTCCAAGGAACTCTTCTGACGTAACACTGCGCCCACAAGCTCTAATGCGTCGGCATGGTGTTGGGATTCTCGCAAGGCTTGTGCGGGGAAGGTGCCCATGGTGCGCCACAGTGCGAGCGCGAAAATAGCGTCTCTGCGAGCGCTCATCGGCAGGCTTCCTTAAAGGCTGCTGCAGAACGGTGAATGATGTCCACTTCTACTGCGCAACAAAGACGGATGTAACCTAGCATGCCAAAGCCGCGACCTGGCACAGCGATGATGCCGTGTTCCATCAACTTCGCACAGAAGGCTACGTCATCACCGCCTGGCGCCTTGGGGAAGAAGTAGAATGCGCCTGCAGGCAGGGTGAATTCAAGACCTGCATCGGTCAAGACCTGTGCCATTGCTTTACGGCGTTCGTCGTAAATCGAGAGATCAACGCGTTCATCCAAAAGCGCCATAGCGAGGCGTTGACCCAGAATCGGCGCATTCACGTAACCCAATGTGCGGTTGGTCATTGTGACGGCGGCAAGCAAGGTGTCAATGCCCTCTAATGCGGGATTAAAGGCAATGTAACCGATGCGTTCGCCTGCGAGCGAGAGACTCTTTGAGAACGAGCCCAACACCGCAGCGTAGGGCGACAACGACAAGATTGCGGGCACTTCCACGCCATCAAAGGCAAAGAGACGATAGGGTTCGTCAGAAAGCAAGTAAATGGGGCGTTCGCGTGTGGCGTTTAAGGCGTTGATGGCGTCAGCAAGACGTTTGACTGCGTCCTGACGATAAACGGCACCCGTGGGGTTGTTGGGCGAATTCAAGAGAATTACGCGCGTCTTTTCGGTCACAGCGGCGAGAAGCGCGTCTACGTCCAACGCAAAGTCAGGGCCCTGCATCGGTACGGGTTTCAAGACACCGCCAAAATGGCCGCAGTAGAAACCGTATTCTACGAAGTAAGGCGCGGGCACAAGCACTTCGTCACCCTTTTCAAGAATCGCGCGGAAAAAGGCCACCAATGCGCCAGCAGCGCCCACCGTAACGACCAAATGCTTACCTTTGAGGGTAGGGCAGGCTTGCTCAATGGCGAGTTTTTCTGCCAAGGCTTCACGGAACGCTGGCAACCCTGCATTCGGCATGTATCCCAAACCGCACGGACGCACTGCGTCATCTGCGAGCGTGTGCAATACTTCACGTGTCTTCGCAGGCGGCGGCACATCGGGATTTCCCAATGAGAAATCGAAGACATTCTCTGCGCCACGCGTTTGTTTGAGTTCTGCGCCTGCTTCAAACATTCGGCGAATCCACGAAGCATTCTGAAGCGCGGTTGCGATATCCGATGCAATTAACTGTGCCATAACGTCTCCAACTTAAAGCTTTACAAAACCGTCCAATGTGATACGCGCATGCGGAATCACCGGAAGTGGCAGAAATGCGAGCGCCAGGAAGGGATTGCTCAATGTGCATCCCGTTTCGTGTGCTGCCGCGTGAAGGGTTTCTAATGCTGCCGCCACGGTCTGCCACGGCATCTCACTCAAAAGCCCCCCAACAGGTAATGGTAAGAGCCCCGTCACCTTGCCACCATGCACTACTGCAAAACCGCCGCCACATTCGCGCAACGCATTTGCTGCGAGTGCCATCGCTTCAGGCGATGTGCCCACCACGCAGAGATTGTGCGAATCGTGCCCCACGGTAGAGGCGAGCGCGCCTTCTGTTAAGGTAAAACCATCGGCCCACGCCCTCCCAATGCGGTCTGATTTCCCATGACGTGCGGCAAGGGCTAAGATCGCGGGTGGCGTCTCACACTGTTCACGCGTAAGCGCACGCGTCAAGAGCGAACCTTCTACCACGCCTGCTACACCTGTTTCATCTTCTGGTGCTGCGAAATCGTCTGCAGTAAAGGCGCGCGACACTTTGACGCTGTTCAAGAAGGGCGTGCAATCAGGCGCCGGTGGACGCGCCGCGAAGGCGGCTTCAGTGACTTCCACACCCCGCGCAATCACATACTGGGCGCGGCATTCAATCAAATCGGGCATCAATACAATATCAGCGATGTAGCCTGGGGCAATAAGCCCACGATCTCGCCAACCAAAATGGCGCGCAGGCGCTAAACATGCCGCACGATAAACCGCTAAGGGGTCGCGACCTGTAGCCAAGACTTTGCGAATTGCAGCATCTAAGTGCCCTTCATGTAAGACATCACGCGGATCGCGGTCGTCAGTGCAGATGCAGATATTGCCGCTCAGTTCGGTTTCAAAGAGCGGTAAGAGCGCTTCAAGATTACGCCCCACGCTCCCTGCGCGTACCAAAATCGTCATGCCCAGGCGTAATTTCATCAACGCCTCTTCTGGCGAACTGCATTCGTGGTCCGTCGTAATCCCTGCTGCGCAGAGCGCATTTAATGCGTCACCTGTGACAAGCGGTGCGTGACCATCAATGGGGCGGTCTGAATAATCGGCGAGTTTCTGCAGTGCATCAGCGTCATTGAACATCACCCCTGGCACATTCATAAACTCTGCCAATGCGTGAGTGTCAGCATATGGGCGAAGTGCTGCCGCATCCAGAACGGCACCCGCTTCTTCACTTGGGAGTGCTGGCACACACGAAGGCATCTGCACCTGAAGATGCATGAGCATCGTCTGCGCTGCGGTTGTAAAATAGTCAATCGCGGCTGTGCCGGCGACATTGGCCAATTCATGTGGGTCGCAGACTGCCGACGTAATCCCGCGCGGCAACACCATCCGTTCCCACTCCTGCGGCGTCACCATCGAACTCTCAATATGGCAGTGCGCATCCGTAAAGCCTGGTACAGCGGTCAAACCCGTGCCATCAATCACGCGGACGCCTTCATAACCCTCGCCTATAGCCGCAATTCGCTTTCCGCAAATCGCGATGTCTTGGCAACGCAATTCGCCCGTAATCAGGTCAAAAATACGCGCACCACGAATCAGTAAATCGGCGGGTTTGCGGCGCATTGCTACATCAATACAAGCTGCTAATGTCTCAGGAGTGCGTTTCATACAATTAAAGCTCCGTAAAAGGAATGGGTTCATCTTGCTTGGCGATGGTAAGGGTCACTTCGGGTCGTCCAATGTGCTTGAGCGTCGCTGACATCAAAGCTGCGGCAATCGTTGGTAGGTTACAATCACGCGAAAGGTGGGCCAACGTAATTGTGCGCAATTCCGCCGTGGTAAAGGCGGCCACCGCCTCGCACGCCTGTTCATTTGAAAGATGTCCTGCGCGACCACTAATGCGCGAAATCAACTGAAATCCGCGACCAGAATTGCGCAACATCTGTAAGTCATGATTGGATTCTAAGATTAAACTGGTACACCCCGCGAGCGCTTGCGATACGGCGTCGGTCACATACCCTAAATCTGTAAAATAACCCAAACGCTGCGCACCATCATCAAGCGTGTACGCCACAGGTTCAGCCGTGTCATGCGGCACAGGGACTGGCGTAATCGTCAAATCGCCCAAGGTAAAGGGGAGGCCCGAATCAAAAATCGAAAACTCTGGCACATCGCGTTGGTTACACAAACACTGACGCTCAATGACGGCCGCCGTATTGTAATTGGCAAATACTGGCGTCTGAAACTTCTTTACAAAACGGTCTAACCCACCCACATGATCGGTGTGCTCATGCGTCACTAAAATCCCATCCAGAGACTCGGGAGCGACCTCAATTTCCTTTAAGCGTTGCTCCAATGTTCGCGCACTCAATCCCGCGTCAATTAAAAGGCGCACACCCCCCGCTTCCACAAACGTGGCATTCGCTCGACTTCCAGATGCTAATACACAAAATTTCATAACCTAATTATTCTACCATTTTTCGTGAAAAGGGTGTGGGAAATGGTGGTGCTTTTTCGTTATTTATTGTGTGTAAAAAACAAATGAGCGCATGGAGATGCGCTCATTCGGAAAGCTAAAGAAAGCGTTTACTTAGGCAACCTTACGCTTCAAAGCCAAGCCTGCCACGCCAAGGGCCAAGAGGGCCAAAGCGGTCGGTTCAGGAACGCCAGGTGTGGCTGCGAGTGTCATAGAGGGGATGGTGATGGCAATTGAACCATCGTTGCCGGTCAATGCATTAATAGCGTCCATGTCCAACTCAACAGCATCAATTGCATCAGGGTTGTTATTGAAGTAGTTGTAGTTGGAGTCGTCAACAAAGACCACCGTCAACTGTTGAGGCTTACCAGCAGTATTCCAGTCGCCGTAGTTGAAGTAAACCGTACCAGAAATGTTCGTAGCAGTCTTGGAGTCACCTACCGCAGCATAACCAGTATTCACGGTACCCCAAGAGGCGCCATTGTTCGAGAATACAAGTGTGGTACGAAGTTTGCCATCTGCGTTAGCAGAAGCGCCACCATCGCGTAACTTGAAGTCGCCAATGTTGCCTTGACCTGAGAGCGTCCACTGCTGAACGGTGGCGATAGCGGTATCGCGGTCACCTGCAACAACAAAAGCTGCGATGGCGTAACCACCAGTATGGTCAAGCGTCAAGTTGTTAGCCGTCCAGTTAATCGTTACGGACTGGGCTGCGAATGCGCAGAGGGCTGCGAATGCAAATAAAAATGCTTTCTTCATGGTTGTACCTTTTTCTAATAAGAAACAAAAGATGGCAATAGGATATCAAAAGTGGCCCCTTTGGGCAAGTATTTTTATTGTATGGGAAGGGGTGAAAATGGGATGGGGAGAGGGGTGTTTTGGAAACAGGTTGTTTTGAGGTTGAAAACAGGTTGTTTTGGCCTTGAAAACAGGTTGTTTTAAGGGTGAAAAGCAGCCTTCTTGAAAGGGGGTGTTTGGAGTTGGTAAGAGAGAGTAAATAAGTGATTGATTTTAAAGGGGTTGTGCAGTTTGAGCGAAAGTGTTTGAGGAGGGGTGAAAAAAGCGTAAGAAATGCGGTGGTTTTCGCGCGTAAGCGCGTGCGATGTGCTATACTATGAGTGTTATGAGTAATGCACCGACGATTTTTTTTGACCTGGATGGTACGCTGATTGATTCGCGTAAGGATATTGCCAATAGTGTGAATTTGACGCGCGCTGATTATGGGCTGCCGCCTTTGCCGCTGGACTCGATTACGGGGATGGTGGGCAATGGCGCAAAGCAGTTATTGCTTCGCGCGATGCCAGATCATGCGGCAGAGATTGAGACGTTGCTCGTGAATAATCGTGAGCATTATATGGCGAACCCAGTGGTACACACGATGATGTATCCGGGGGTGGCTGAGGCGCTCAAGGGATTGCGTGAGATGGGCTGCAAGATGGCGGTGACGTCGAATAAGACATCGGCCTTGATTCCGCGCATTCTTGAGAAGTTGGACATTTTGCAGTATTTCGATGTGACGGTGGGTGGCGGCGATGTGCCGGTATTGAAGCCTGATCCGGGATTACTCTATCTCGCGGCAGAACGTATGGGCGTGACGGTGCGTCCGACGGACTGGGTGGTGGGTGACCATTACACGGATTTAGAGGTGGGCCGTCATGCGGGCGTACAGGTGTGCCACTGCGCGTATGGCTTTGGCAATCCGCGTGAGGAACGTTTTGATGTGCGCGTGAATGATTTGCGTGAATTTGTGACACATTTGCAGACCACGTTGTAAGCGTGGGAGCAGAGGGGCGCGAGATGATGGAGCGATTGAAGCGTTTGGGTAAGGCTTCCCGCCGATGGATGGTGGGGGGCATCTGCTTGTGCGCAATGGTAGCGGCCAATCTCTGTTTGACGCAACGCGCCGTGCCGCCCACGCTGGGGACGGATTCTCCAGCCTTGTCTGCGACGTTGGTGGCGCTGGGTGGGTGTCGTGGCATCATCTCTGAGGTGCTATGGTGGCGTATCGCGGATTTGCAACGTCAGAATCGCTATGCAGAATTGGTGCCTTTGACGGATTTGCTTGTGACGTTGGACCCTGCTTCGGGGGACACGTGGGTCTATAATGCCTGGAATCTCTCTTACAATATCAGCGCGGCGCACCATGATGCGTCGGAAAAGTGGTATTGGGTGAAAGAGGGGATTTCCTTGCTCGAACGTGGCTTGCGCGCGGCACCGCAGTCGGAGCCGATTTTGCGTCAATTAGGCTGGACGTTTGAGGATAAGATTGGGGGCACTGCGGATGAATCTGCGGCGTACTATCGCGCGCAGATGGGGACCTTGGCGGTGCCAACCGATGCAGCGGCTTTTGTGGCAGCGGTGGGCTTCCAACCGAATTGGCAGGATCCTGTGGTGCGTGCGCTTTATTGGTATTGGCGTGCGGCACACGGACGGGATATGCTGCGCGTCACCTTACGTCTTGCGGTGAATCAAGGGGAGGCCGCATGGATGCCCTTTTTGTTGCAAACGGCACGGATGACGTGGGAGGATTTAGCATTGCGTCAACGTGATCAAGTGGTTCACATTTTACGTATGGTGCCCCAAACACATCCGCTGCGCGGGGAGATTGAGCTTTTCCTGAAGGAGGTAACCTTATGATTCGTGTCATTGGTGATAATGTTGTGGCATTTGATTGCGAATGGATTCCCGATGTGCAGTCGGCGCGATTGATGTTCGCTGAAGTGGGTGAAAAGGCCACAGATGAACAGGCGCTTGAAGCTTTGTGGGCTGCAAATGGTGCCACAGAAGAGAATCCGCGCCCCTTTGTGCGGTTGATGCAGAGCCGCGTGGTCTCCATTGCCATGGTGGTGCGTGAATTCTATGCGCATTTGCCCGATGAAGAACAGGTGAAGCTGAAGCTCGTGTGGTTACCTATCAATCCCGATGATCCCGCAAGCCGTGACGAACGTAAAATCGTGAAGGGCTTTTTGACCTCTGTCGGGAAGAAGCATCCGCAGTTGGTGGGCTTTAATTCGCGCAATTCCGATCTGCGCATTTTGGCACAGCGCGCCCTTGCATTAGGGATTCAGGCGCCCGCCTTCTTGCATCGTCCTGCGAAACCGTGGGAGGGTATTGACTACTTTAACAACAATGGTGACGGCTCGATTGACTTGATGGAACTCATCGCTGGCTCCTTTGGGCGTGGTGCTGCGTGTAGCCTTCACGAAGCCTGTACGCTCTGCGGTATTCCTGGCAAGTTTGGTACGCACGGCGATGAGGTCTTTGACATGTGGCAACAGGGCCGTTACCGTGAAATCGCGGAATACAACTGCTATGATGCGATTTCCACCTACCTCTTGTGGTTGCGCCTCGCATGGGTTTCGGGTCAATTCTCCGACAACGAATACGTGCACGAACAAGAACTCCTCCGCGACCTCCTCATGGACCTCGCTGAAAAGCCCGAAACAGCCTTCATCGAAGCCTACATCAACGAATGGGACCGCCTTTTGGATATAAAGGGTGAGTAACAGCGCCCGCAGGGCGCCAATTAACAATAGCACCAAAGGTGCCAACTATGTTTGCAAATGTTTGGATTTTTCTATTGGTAATTCCGTGGCTCGTGATGTGCTGGCGGGTGTGGCGGAGTGCGCGGGCAAAGGGGATTCTCTTTGCTTCGGCGTCTACGCGTTTGACGGCGATTAAGCCTTCGTGGCGACAGTGGACCTGTGCGCTTTTGCCGGCGTTGTTCCTCATGGGTACGCTCTTTCTCATCATTGGTGCGGCGGGTCCGCGGTCATTGTTATCGCGCGAGGTGCGTTCTGCAGATGCATTAGCAGTGATGATGACGGTGGACGTCTCGGGCTCCATGCGTGGGTTAGATTTGAGTGAAGGCCGTTATGACGTGACACGCTTGGATGTGGTCAAGCGCATCTTCCGTGAGTTTGTGGAACAACGCCCCGAGGATTTGGTGGGGTTGGTGACCTTTGGTGGTTATGCGAGTGTGCGTGCGCCCCTGACGGCAGACCATCGTGCGTTATTGCACACTCTCTCTGGGGTGACGATTCCAGGCGAAAATGGCGGTGTGGACGAACGCGGCCGTCGCGTGACGAGTGACGAACTCAATACTGCGATTGGCGATGGCTTGGCAGTGAGTGTCTTGCGTCTGAAGGATGCGACACCGAAGACGAAGATTGTGATCTTGCTCTCCGATGGTGAAAGCAATGCTGGCGCTGTGACGCCCATGGAGGCGGCAAAAGCCGCCGCAGCACTCGGTGTGCGCGTCTATACCGTGGGGGTGGGCTCAACGGGGCTCACGAAGGTGCGTGGTCGCGACATGTGGGGTAAAGAAGTCCTCATGAATGTGCAGATGTCGCTCGACGAAGAGACGCTCAAAAAGATCGCAGAACTCACCGGTGGCGAATACGCTAATGTGCGCGAACCCGAACAGTTGACCGCCTTTTTACAGCATATTTCAGAACTTGAAACCACGCGTGTGGAGCGTCAGATTTACGCGCGTTACACCTCGCATGCGCAGGGATGGATGATTGCAGGAGGTATTTGCTGCCTCATTGCCTCCCTCTTGTTGATGGTTTGGATTCGGAGACCTATCTAATGGCAGTGGAAGAAACCCTTTCAGAAAAGGCGTTAGCAAACGCATTTGAGGCGGTCCTTAAGGATGTGCCCGTGCAGGCGTTGACGAGCTTTATTAAACAGGCTAATCTGAATATCGGCGGTATGCGCATGGGGAAACCTGGGTGTGACGTCTTTATGCGTCAGGTGATTGTGACGGCATTTGCTTCGAAGTTGATGAAGAAGCATGACGCTGCGTTAGCGACGTTGCTACGCGCGTATATGGCAGAGGCGCGGTTGCTGAAGTTATTGGAACCCAATGTCATCGCCGAATTCCGCGGACAGCTTACGGTCTTTTTCGGTAAGGCGCGCTTCATCTTGGCATTGTTGATGGACCGTCGTGAAGCGGTGCGCACAGATGCGGCTAAGTGGTGTGAAGAATCGGGCGCAGAACTTCCCGATGAAGCCACTGCACAAACCTTTATTCGCGAGGCCTTCTCGCCTGTGGCTGCCGTGGGGCAGGGCGCTGCAGGCGCGGTTGGGAGTGCCCAGGTGCGTGCAGAATTGGCCGACACGAAGAAGCGCCTTGAAGAGGCAAAGAAAGAGGCCAAGCGCGAACGTCGCGAATGGGAAGAGGCCGCCGCAAAGGTGGCGCGCGAACAGAAGGACTTGCTCGCGTCAAAGGATTTCGCCATTGCAGAGGGTAAACGCGTCGTTGAAGCCTTGGAAAACCGCTTGAAGCGTGAAGAGGCTAATCGTAATCTGCGCATTAATGAATTGCTCAGTGTGCGCCAAGTGCAACTCTTCGGCGGTTGGCTCAAGCCTGCATGTGATGTAGAAGCCCTGCTAAATGAGACGCAGGCCTTGCCGATTTTAGCACGCGCAGAGGCGGTGCTGGCGGCCCAACAAAAGGCGGACCGCGCAGCATCGCGTCGCGCAGAGGCTGAGGCGCAGTTAAAACAAATCGAGATCTTGCTTGAAAAGGTGGAGGCTGTGCTCGCCACCGCCCATCACGTGCTCCCCGAAACAACGCAATTACGCGATGATCTCTTGGTGCAACGCGATGCCCATCGCGCGGCCTTAAAGACGGACTTGGATGACTTTTCGGCAATCGCTCAGGAGATGGCGGCACGCATTGATAGTACCACGGACTTGGACTATCGCGCTGTCCGCGATTGGTTGAAGATGACGGCTACCTTGGGCGCCATTACGAAGTCTGAGGCGGATGCGTTATGGGAACGCTTTAAGCGGCGTGCCGCTACGTGGGCGACACCTCCTGAGGAATTGGACCCCGATACGGAAGCGGCCGCGATTCGCCGTCGGAATCCGCACTTGGCGGCGGCCTTTGAGGGTCGTGAAGCGGTCTTGCTCTTCTTGGATGGCCACAATATGCTCAACGGTATGGGGCGTTATCGTACGCAGCGTGGGAAGCCGCAGACCCACGAAGATGCGCGTAAGCAGGTGGAGAAGGATATCCAACATCAATTTGCGCAATTGCCATTGGTCGCTGTGCATTTGGTATGGGATGGCGCTGCGAAGTCTCAGCATAACTTACGCGATAATGTGCTTGTGCACTTCTCTGGTGGCGTGGGTGAACATCGTGCTGACAAGTACATCTTGAATCAATTGGATTACTTTAAGCAGGTATCCGACTTACCAATGGTGTTGGTGAGCGATGACCATGGCTTTGGCGGTGACGCGAAGAAGCGCGGCGCGGAAGTCTGTAGTTTGTATGATTTTGAGGCCTTTTTGCATGGGCGACCTTGAGCACGTTGATTGTGTAAAACAGACATTGGCTTGTCGCACATTGCCAGCGTGGCAATCGTGGCAATGGCAGGTCGCGCATGCCTTTACGGAGCAGGATTTCGGCGTGCAGGCATGTACTGCCTTTCCGATGCGTGTAACGCCCTATTACGCATCGCTGGCCGATTTCGCCAATCCCGCAGACCCCATTGCGCGGCAGTTCATGGTCTCGCCTGCGGAGTTTGAACCCGATGATTTTTCGGCGGATCCCTTTGGCGAAACGGCCCATGCCGCGATTGCACCAGGGATTAAGCAACGTTACGCAGATCGCCTTTTAGCGATGATGAATCTCACCTGTTCGACCTATTGCCGACATTGTACGCGGCGGGGGCTTTTGGGTAGTGCTTGTCGCGCGGATTTAGAGACGCTTGTGGCGGCCGTGAAGGCGCGCCCAACGGTGCGTGAGGTCTTGCTCTCGGGTGGGGATCCCTTACTCTTACCAGATGACGAAGTGATGCGTTGGGTGGATGCCTTGGCAGCATTGCCTCAGCTCGATGCGATTCGCCTCTGCACGCGCACGCCAGTAGTCTTGCCGATGCGCTGGACAGAGGACTTGGTGGCGCGCTTGGCGCGTTCGGGGAGAGTGTGGGTGCAGACACAGTTTAATCACCCTGCGGAGGTGACGCCTGAAGCGATTGCCGTGGCAGACCGTTTGGCGCGTAGTGGCATCCCGATGTCAAACCAAAGCGTGCTTCTGCGCGGCGTGAATGATGACCCCGTTGTAATGGCGCACCTCTGTGCGAAGTTGCAACGTCATCGGATTCGCCCGTATTACATCTTTTTGTGTGATCCTATTTCGGGGATTAACCACTTTAGAACCACGCGGCAAGCAGCGTGTGAACTGCGCGATTATTTGTTGAACCACTTGGGCGGGTTGGCCTGTCCGCGTGTCGTAGTGGATTTACCAGAGGCCACGCACAAGACCGATGTGTGATGTGGCAGAAAGGATAGCCGATTGAAATGAAGAAAATTGCAGCACTGTTGATGGGGTTGGTCGCCTCCACGCTCCTTGCGAACTACGCTTGGCGCGGGCTTTTGATTGATACCTCGCGACATTTCCCCTCGATGGATGAATTGCGCGCGCTCTTGCCGCGGATGCAGGAAGCGCATTGTAACGTCTTACACTTGCATTTGGTGGATGGTCCTGGCTGGCGCTTTGAGAGTAAGGCCTATCCGCGATTGACCAGCGTGGCGGCGTGGCGTGTGGATAAGACTGACCAACCTTGGCATTGGCGCGGCACAGAATTCTGGACCGAAGCACACGCAGCGCAGGGCTTGAAAAAGTATGGCGGTTTTTACACGATGGCAGAATTGAACGCCTTTGCCGCAGAGGCGAAGACTTACGGCATTACTGTGATGCCCGAAATCGATGTGCCAGGACACTCTGCCGCCCTCCTGACGGCCTACCCAGAAATTGCGTGCCCCACCAACCGCGATCCGCGTCAGTGGTTCTTGGGCAAAGACATTATTTGTATTAGCGATCCCAAAACTTTGGCATTGTTGGATACCGTGATTGGCGAACTCTGCGAAACCTTCCCAGATGCGCCCATTCACATCGGCTGCGATGAAGTCCCAGACTACGTGTGGCGCGATTGCCCAGGATGCCGAGACCCCAAGGCGCAAAAGGCCTTCTATGAAGCGTTGATTCAGAGCGTGAAAAAACGCGGACGCGAAGTCGTGGCATGGGATGAATTAAAAGCCACAGGCGTGTCGGTCGAAGACGTGCGCTTAACGTGTTGGCACGATGAAGTGACCCCACGTGCGCAGGATATCGCCTGTCCATACTCCTTCTGTTACTTAGACCAAGCTGCCAGTCGCGCACGGTTGCCCAAGTGGCGCCCTCCGCAAGCGCACGGTGTGCAGTTGAACCTCTGGACAGAAGAACTCCCCACACGTGCCGCACGAGAAGCCATCCTCATTCCCGCGTTGCAACACTTTAAACGCGTGATTGAAACGGCCCCCGCTGAATAAGCCTCCGAGCGGCAATAGAGGTTAAAACCCAAACAAAAACAACCCTTTTTGTAACCACAAGAAGGGCTGTTTTGACGTTGAGAAAGGGTTGTTTTGAAAGACTGCCCATATTCGTCTTCAATTTCGCCCATATTTGAGATGAACATGGACAGTCTTTTTAGCGAAGACAATCAGGATGACAGGTCGCGTCCTTTTCGGGTCAATTGGTGTCTTTCGTAGTTGCTAAAATGCTGGCAGGCTTGTGTGCTCAGGTATATTTTTTGGGGTAAATCTGCTGGCTGTTGTGGGGAGGATGGGGTGCGACATTGAGTACTCAGGGGGGTGGGATGGATGCTTTTTCGCTTGCATACATTGTGGTAGGTTTGTATAATATGCGCATCTTTTTGTTATTAATAATAAGGTTATGAGACGGACAAAAGAAGAAGCGTTAGAGACGCGTAATTCGATTTTACAGGCGGCGTTGGAATGTTTTTCAACGTATGGGTATGCTTTGACGACGTTTACGGAGATTGCTTCTCGTATTAAGATGACGAAGGGGGCAATTTTCTGGCATTTTACGTCGAAGGAACATCTTTTGGCTGAGGTGATTGCGTGGATGCACAGTCAGTATGAGCCTTTGGCTGGGATTGACCAAGCGCAGTCGTTGGATGAGGTCAAAGCGTATTTTATGGATTGGTCAAAGACGGTGCTGACGAATGAGCGGCATCGGAGCTTTTTGCATTTCATCATGAGTCGCGTGGAGTGGAGCGCAGGGCTGAAGGAAAAGCTGCGCACCTATCTTGAAGATTTGATGGTGAATGACCCCATGATTTTGTTGGAGAAGTGCCTTACGCGATTGAAGGAGAAGGGGCTGGTTGATGCACCGCTTTCTCCGAAGGAAATCGCGGTGTTGTTTGCGGTGACGTTCTTTGGCGTTCATCGTGAGGAGCAGTTGCGCTTCAGTGAGTTGGATGTCCAGAAGACACTTTCGTATGGTTTAGATTGCATTATTCAAAGCATTAGGAGTAAATGAGTATGGAAGAACAGACAGTAGAGAAGCCTCAGGCTGCTGCAAAGCATCCGATTGCAGGGTTTATCGGTGTATTGTTGTTGACCGCGGTGGCTTTTGCATTGGGTTGGGCTGTGCGTATGATTTACGTGCAGCGCGAAGCTAATGAGGCGAAGGATGCTGCTACGGCTCAGCAGATGGCAATGGCGATGAATCGTCCTGTTTCGGTAGAGTCTGCGAAGGCAACGAAGCGTGACATGAATCCGCCGCAGCGTTTCATGGGTCACGTTGAACCGATTGAAGCGGTGGATTTGCGTGCGCAGATTGATGGCACGATTGCTGAAGTGGCCTTTAAGGAAGGTGCGATGGTGAAGGAGGGCGATGTGCTCTTCTTGATTGATCCGCGTGTCTTTGAAGCGCGTGTGAAGCAGGTGGAGGCTGCGCTCGCTAAGGCAAAGGCTGCAAGTGAGAATGCGGACCGTTATTATGCGCGTATTAGTAAGGTAGATAAGCGTTCGGTGACGGAGGCTGAAATCGACCAGGCATATGCCAACATGCTCGAAGCGCGTGCTGCAATCGCACAGTGTGAAGCGGACTTGGCCAGCGCGAAGATTAACTTGGGTTATACGCGTATTACGGCGCCGATTTCGGGTCGCATCGGTAAGAGCTTGCTCAAGAAGGGTGACTATGTGGCTCCGGCAATGGGTTCTTTGGCACGTATCGTGCAGATGGACCCGGTGCGTGTGGTCTTCTCGGTCTCCGATAAGCAGTATCTCGAAGGGAAGCAACTCGCTAAGGGCGCAAGCGCTGACGAGGGTCTCCGTGCGCAGCTTCGCCTTGCCGATGGCTCGACTTACGCACATGAAGGTCAGGCTGACTTCTTTGACAATGAAATGGACCTCTCTACGGCATCGCTTTCGGTGCGTTATAGCTTCCCCAATCCTGAACAGAGCCTCGTGGCAAATGCGTATGTGACGGTCTTGTTGAGCGCACGTAAGCCAACGCTTCGTTTGGCAATCCCGACGGAAGCAGTGCTCGCAAATGCGACCGGTGACTACGTTTTCGTGGTGAATGAAGGCAAGGCTGAACGTCGCATCGTGAAGATGGGCGAAACGCAGGCCGGTTATGTGGAAATCCTCTCTGGTTTGGAAGAGGGTGAAGAAGTGGTGACCGATGGCGTAGTGAACGTCTCGGAAGGCGCAATCTTGAATGTGATTAATCCCGCGATTCGTCCTGAAACGACCGCTCAGAACGTCTCTGTGACGTCTGCGCAATAAGGATTTTGAGCTATGGCTAAAGAACGTTCGATGAGCCTCGAGGAAATTGAGGCAAATGAGCGCAGAATTATTGAGGAGGCGGTAAAAGACCTCCCCAATAAGTCCATTCTGTCGCGCATCTTCGTGAATCGCCCGCGTTTGGCAATGGTGATCGCGATTGTGATGTCTTTGGTGGGTCTTATCGCAATTAACACGCTTCCGATTGAACAGTATCCTGAAGTGGCTCCGCCAACGGTACAGGTGAGCTGTATGTATCCGGGCGCGAGCGCTACGGACTTGGCAAACACCATCGCTATTCCGATTGAATCGGAACTCAATGGTGTGGAAGACATGCTCTACATGAGCTCGTCATGTTCGGACAGTGGTCGTTACTCTTGTACGATTACCTTCGCAGTGGGTTCTGACCGTGATATG
>JAZRAG010000064.1:0-5130 GCA_045634445.1 Candidatus Spyradenecus sp.
CTTGTAGGTACTGCTCGTTGCGAGGGCTTCCACACGCGTCAAAGCGAGGGTTGCACCCGACTGAATCGTGGTGTTGCCCGTGTAGGTATTGCCACCCGAGAGGGTCAACGTGCCGCTATTCACCGTCAAGGCGCCCGTACCATCCAATGCGGAGGCAATCGTTAAGGTGCCATTCGTGGTCAACGTACCCGACCAAGTAGGCATTGCCTTATCAAGGGTGCCCGTGCCCGTGAGGGTGGTATTGGCCGGAAGGTTGCGAATCGCCGTCACACCATTCAAGGCATTCACCTCGAAGGTGAAGGTATCCTGCGCCACCGTCAAGGAATCAATGGCCAAGGAGGCGGCCGTCGTTGCCAAGACACCTGCTTCACCCGAGAGGTTAATCGCAGGCAAGATCGTTGCATCGCCTGCGAGGGTCAAGGTAACATTCGCCGTGCCATAGACCACATTCAAGGTCGCCAAGTTCGGGAAGAGCGTCTTGATATCGCCCAAGGAGAGCTGCGCATCAGCCTGCACCGTCAACGTCATTTCCGTAATCAGGTTACGGACAATATTCGCATAGGCCACGGTTTCATCCGTTTCAGCATTCTGCCAACCCAAGGTTGCCAAGGACTGTTCGCCTGCCACTTCCGCCTTCAAGGCGCTCATTGCAATCGCAGCATAGAGGCCGCCATTATCTACGAGCGTACGACGCGTTTCAGGGAGGTTGTTTACCGTTGGCGTATCACCGCTGACCGTTGCAATCTGCACACGTGCTTCTGCCGAAGCTTCGAGCAAGGCCTTATAGTTATCATCCACGGCCAAGGTCGTGCAGGTCACCGTCGGATAACGGGTCGGCAATTCGGTTGCCGTCAAGGTGATGTTACGTGCCGTCAAGGTGGCTGCGCCATTGAAGGCGTTGGCCGAGAGGGTCAAGGACGCCTCTGCACCCGTCAAGGATTTACCATCATTCAACTTGACACCCGCATCCAAGACAACCGTGCCCGTAAGCGCATAGTCGCGCTGGAGAATGGCCGTCGCACCATTTTCCGTGCGGATGGTGACGTTGTTCAAAGTCGCTTCTGCGCCACCATGATTGCCATCACCGAGATTCAAGGTACCCGACGAAACAACGACGGTACCATTGCTCAACGTAGTATTGACGAGGTAGACAGTGTCACTATTCGTCAACGTCAAGGTGTAACCACCCAAGTTGAGCGTATGCGCATTCCAGTTCGAGGCCAACGAGGTAATCGCAGCCGTACCGCTAATCGTAGAATCCGCCGTCAAGGTGATACCATAGGTTTGAATATTACCCATGTTATCCAAAGCTGTGCCCGTATTGGTCAGCGTACCACCCGCGAGCGTAATCGTGGAAGGCTGAATCTGACCATTCAAGTCAAACGTTGCCCCAGACTTGACGATGACACGACGGTTGCTCAACAGATTACCGCTGCCCACCTTAATCGTACCAGAAGCAATCGTCACATCCGTGGTTCCCGGAACAGCGCGCGTCAACGTACCATCGCCCGTGAGCGTGTAAGCCACCGTATCCGGCAACGTCGTAATGCTATTACAGGCCGACACATCCAAGCCCACCGTCGCCGTGTCGGCCGTCAAGGTCGGCACCGTGAAGGTGGTCGCATCCACAGCCAAGACGCCTGCATAACCGCTTGCAATGTGAATCATCGGCAATTCAACCGCATCCCCTGCGAGGGTCAACTGCACATTTGCCTTTGCGTAAGCCACATTAAAGGAGGTCAGTTGCGTTGCCGTTTCGAGCAACTCATCAGGGATCTGCACCGTTGCATTATCCGTTACACGGAGGGTCACCGTTTCCACCGACAACCAGTTAATTGTGTCTTCGCCGATGGCGACACCTTCAGGGGTCTGCCAAGCGATGGAGTCCCATGCGCACACGCCACTGACATCTGCCACGATTGCGGGATAGTTATCCTTATCCACACGCGTGCAGTACAAGGTGTAACCCGCGCTATCCTGCGTCACTTCAAGGCCATAACCTTCCGTTTCCGTCAAGGAGACATTCGAGACCAAGATTTCCTTATTGGAAACCAAAAGCTTCGCAGGCGAGGTCATCGTTACACCCGCAGGAGGCGTCACGGAGACACCGTCATTCGGGAAGGTCAACGTCGACAAGGAAGTCGTCAACGGATCATCCTTATCCACAATCACCAAACGCGTATTTTCATTAAAGACAATACCAAGACCATGCAAGCTACCTGTACCACCGATACCCGCACCCGACGCAACGGTATACGTCTGTGCATCGCTCACCGTACCATTAATAAGTAAGGTGGCCGTGCCAGAGACCTGGGTCGAGAAGCGCGTATAAGCAGCACCACCACTCAAGATAATCGTACCTGCGCCCGTGTAGTGCACCGGATAGCCATTGCAGTCGTTGTTATTGTAGTTCGAACCATTCTGAAGCGAACCGGCAATCTTCAACGTAGCCCCTTCAGAGACATTGAAGATGGCATCATTGTCAACGCCAGAGTAACCGCTATCGCAACCAATACCGAGATAACCCGTAAAGGTGACTTCGCCTTCGGTGATCAAGATATTCGCGTCACGCGTGAAGTTAATGCCCAGGTTCTGTGCAGGCCAGTTGTGGCTACTATGCAACGTTGCGCCATTCTTGAATTCAAAGGTGCGACGCATGTACTGGTTCACCGAGGCCGAACATTCCACATGGCCACCGTCAACAACGAGCACCTTACGATTACGCTGAGCTGCAGTATCACCCCAACCGAAGGCGTGGTTCGCATTCAAGGCAATCGTTGCGCCATTCTTCACGATAACAATACCGCTATCTTCACCCGTGGTATTCAAGGGCCCCTTCGCGCCACCGCCAGCGTTCATGTTCAGGGTTGCGCCAGATTCAACAATCCAGTTACCCGTGAAGTCGTCGTACGCGAAGGTAGTGCCACCAGCCTTCGTTGAGGCCACACTTGACATGAAGGTCAAGTTCTTCGTACCCGAAAGTGCGGTCGGGATGGTGGACAAGACGCCATGACCGAAGACAATCGAGGCGTTAGCTGCGAGTGTCGTTAAGGTAGACGGCAAGGCTGCGCCTTCGAGGGTCAAGGTATGTTCGGATTCAACCAATGTGAGCGAGGTCAAAGCCAAGGTGGCTACATCACGCGTCACGGTTGCATCCGCGGTCAAAGTCAAGGTCACCGCCGTCACAGTACGCCAGTCCGGCGTAGCAGTGTTGTCACTCATATCGGTCCACGTCAAAGCAGACCAGTTGGCATCGCCCGAAACCGTTGCCTTCACCTCGGTTACCGAGGAGGTCATGCCTTCCGGAACGAGATAGAGAATGTCGTTCACCCATTCCATTGTCGTGCCAGTGGGCTGATCTGCAACCGTGAAGGTCACCGTGCTCTTATCTGCCACGTTCGGCAACGAGATCAAAGGCACTGCCGCTGTGGTCGTAATGTTATTCGCCAAGCGGACCGTTACCGCAGAGGAAATCGTACCACGCACTTCCAACGGTGCAGCCGCACTCGTCACTTCAATTGCAGCACCCGTATTCAAGGTCAAGTTACCTTCAATACGTGCGCCACCTGCAAGGGTTGCATTCTCAGCGAGTTCAATGTTGTTCGAGCAGACCACGCCTGCCCCTAGCACAACGCGACCCTGGAGGGTGTTCACGCCTGTAATCGAAACATTACCACCATTTGCAATGATTTCCACATTCTTCATGGTGCGGTTTTGGCTGCCCTGCGGCTGAATCTTGAAGGTGCCGCTCTCAACGACAATCTTGCCATTGCCACCTTCAATATTGGCATTGTGTACAATGAAGGTGTTGGAGCCGCGCTTGGTCAATGTGTGACCATTAAGGTTCAAGGTGTGGACATTGTAACCATTTGCCAAAGAGTAGTACTCAGACGTACCTGTTACCGTGGAGTCTGCCGTCAAAGTAATGTTATAGGTCTGACGCTTGTTGACGCTAATCGCATTCCCCGTGTTCGCCAACGTACCACCATTAAGGCAGATATTGTTCGAAATCGGGCAGCCATTCACATCCAAGGTTGCCTCAGCATCCACGCGGATATCGCGCACCATCGTCGCAAACTGTTCTTCACGCGTCAAACGAATGGTGCCGCTACGAAGGACCACAAGGTTACCCCCTGCGAGGTAGGTGCGGAGAGTTTCTTCGCCATTGGCATGGATACCCATTTCAAGTGCGGGAGGCGTGTAGGAGTTGTTATTGCCGAGGTAGTCCACGAAGGAGACCGAGGTGTCCCACTTGGGCAACTCAATTTCAAGGTTGTCGCACGTGATCACTGTTGTCGAACGCGGCAAGAAGGCGCTGCGATTCTGACCCGCGAGCGTGAGCGTTTCGACAGCCAAAGTGCCCGGACCATCCAACACGAGCGCCTTATCCTCGGTTGCACCATAGTCCACCACAAAGGCGGCCAACTTCGGCACGGTTAAACCAACCGGGATGGTCAACGTCGCCGAATCAGGGGATTCTTCAGACATCTTAATCGTGACGGTCTTCACCTTTGCCCAATCGATGTAGTCTATATTTTCGCCAAGGGCATCCGTCCACGTGATTTCATCCCAGGCGGTTTCAGCTTCCGTCAAGGTCGTGTAGATTTCACGCTGCGAACCTTCGAGCACGAGCAACAAGGTGGTGCCTTCCTTCTTCAGGGTCCACGTACCGCCATCTGCAGGCGAAGGCATGCCCTGAACGGTCGGCACGGTAGCGCCGGTGTAACCTTCCATCAAGACATACTGCGTCGCAGTCGCATTATTGAAGGCGGCTGCCACCGTATCGCTGACGAGTAAGGTATTGAAGCTGGCAGCCGTTGATGCCGTGATGGGCGTCGAAATGACTGTCGTGCCCACCAAGTTGAGCGTGCCAATGGTCAAAGTTTCAGCCTCCAACTTCAAGGAGGTCGGCAAGATTACCGTACCAGCGCCCGTGATGGAGGTCGCTTCCACTTCGTCTTGCAAGACGCCCGAGGTACCAATGGCCTTCGTCAAGTCGAGCACACCATTGGCTTCCAAGGTAATCGGTGCCGAGTAGCGCGACCAGAAACCAGAGGCGCGACGCACCGTGTAACCTGCAGGTGTGATCCAAGAGAGGGCGGTCAAGCCAGAGGTCGTTTCCGGCAAGAC
>JAZRAG010000065.1:0-14204 GCA_045634445.1 Candidatus Spyradenecus sp.
CCTATGAGGTTATTGTCTCACTCGACTATCCATAGTATACCCCTATTTAGGGGCGATGGCAAGAACTATTCCGTCAAAGAGAATTACATCATTAGGCTTGAAGAAAAGAAATCCTGTAAAAGTAAAACCACCCAAAGAAGCACGAGGGACGAGTGCGCACCCTTTAGGTTTCACTTCTTCAGCCCTTCGTACTTTTTTCTAGAATTTTCTAGACAGGTTTAAAAAGTCCCATGCAAAAAATTGTACTGTTTAAATTTTGCATGAATAGTACGAATTGTACTGATTTTAAGCCTAAAATTGCCGGCCATAAAATATTCAAGATAAGTTACTGTAAATGAATGAGTTACGGCTGTGCAAATTTAGTACAAAGTATTGAAGAAATGAAAACATTTGGGAAAGAACTCCAATAATTTACGTAAGCGTTCCGTCGTCATACTCGGGAAGCGGAATGCGAAGCATAACGCTTCTTGCGCAGAGGGGCGCGACGGAACAAGATTTGCATTCTTGCGCAAAATACGAAGGTACGCCGAAGGCGCTAAAGAAGCGCAAAGCGCCCGCTGACGGAGCACGGAGATGTGCCCGTGCGACGCAGCGGGTAAGACCTGTGCGACTCGTGGAAAACCAGCGAAGGCTTGAGCGCTCCGCGTAGCCTCCTCGGGAGGAAGACTGCGTAGCAGGATTTCTCTTGCGCCGAGGGGCACGCGGAGTAAGAGATAGCGTTCTTGCGGAAAATTCGTCGTGCTTTTCGCTGTCCTGCCCGAAGGGCCCTGCGGAGCACCCCTAAACACATGCCGTGCAGGGCTCAGCGCTTCTGCAGGGGGGTGGGAACGCGCAGCCCCCACCTCCTTTCTGTGTCTTCTGTGTGTTCTGTGGTTTTAAAATTCTGGTAGGCTTGCGGTGTAGCCGCTCGTGTTTGGAGGTTAGTTTCTGTGCGGCCTACTAGCCGATTTTATTTGACTTTGCGGGTTTTTTATGCTATTATTCGCGCACTTTAGTACTGAAAGGATGCACATATTATGGCATTTTTGCTTGGCTTATTGATTGTCGTTGAAATCGTTGTCGCATTGTTGATGGTTGCAGTGGTGATGTTGCAGCCTCCGAAGGATCAGTCTGGCGGCATGGGTTCTGCGTTTGGCGGTGGTATTGGCGAAGAAGTGTTCGGTGGTCGCACTGGCAATGTACTCTCTCGCACCACGGTCATTTTGGGTGTTATTTTGATTTTGAACAGCTTGGCGATTGCCTATTGCATGCGCGGTGGCATTCAGCAGAATTCTCTTGCTGACCGCACGGTGGAAGTGCCTGAACTTCCTGCAGTGCCTGCTACGCCTGCACAGTAAGTGTTGAAGTTTGATTTCTGATTTGAGAGGATACAGCAATGAATCTTGAAGTCCTTGAAAAGGCCCGCACCCGCATTCCGAGCATTCCTGTTTTGGTGAATCTCGTGTCTCAGCGCACGAAGGAATTGAATCGTGGTAAGCCGCCGTTTGTGAGTCCGCTCTCGAAGTTTGAAGACAAGGCTGACATTGCACTCCGCGAAATTGCGGAAGGTTATGTGATGGCTAGCATTGACATGAAGGCTGTTAGCGAATACGATGAAAAGCGTGCTCGCTGGACCCGCCAGCACTAATTTCTAATCGTCCATGGCTTCGCAAAAGGGGAAATACAAGACAGTTTCAGGCAACCTTGCAGTTAATCGTAAGGCGACGCATGATTATACTGTGCTTGAGAAGCACGAAGCCGGGATTGAATTGGTCGGCACGGAGGTCAAGGTTTTGCGCAATGGCGAGGGCGGTTTGCTCGGGGCATGGTGCAAGATTGATGAGTCGAACCAATTGTGGTTGATGCAGGTCCGCATTCCCCCATATGCGTTTGGCAATCGCTTCAACCACGAATCTCTCCGCACGCGTCGTCTTTTAATGCACAAGGCTGAGATTATCAGACTGCGCGCGAAGGTGGAGCAAAAGGGTCTCTCTTTGATTCCGTTGCGGCTCTATTTGAGTCCTCGCGGAAAGGTGAAGGTGGAGCTGGCGCTCTGCCAGGGCAAAAATCAGTACGATCGTCGCGAAACAGTGAAACGACGTGAGGCGGATCGCGCGGCGCAACGCGCCACTCGACTTTATCGATAAGTGTTTCACGGGAAAGGTGAGTTACTATGCGTCCAGGACTTTGGCAGTTTCTTATCGTTATTTTGATTATCGCCTTGATTTTTGGCGCGAAGAAGATCCCTGAAATCGCGCGTGCATTGGGGCGCTCCTCTGGTGAATTTAAGAAGGGTTTGAAAGAGGGCAACGCAGAAGCTACGGCTAAGGCTGAAGAAATTAAAGATGCGATCTTTAATGAGCCGAATGAGAAAGCCTAATGCGCATGCGACGAGCCCCGCCTTCTTGCGGGGCTTTTCAGTCTTTAGCGATGGGCGCTGGATGGGCGTCTTTGACTGAGCAGGTGCACGTGGGAGATGGTTTGCCAGTATTCAAGTGATTTTGTTTGTGGTAAGATGGTGGTATTATTATTAATGGTATGCGTGTAGATTAGGAAAAAGGATTTAAGTATTATGGAACGCCCCTCTACAGATCATTTAACGCCCAATGCGGTGAGCGTATTACGTCAGGCGCAATTGGAGGCTCAGCAACTGTGTCACGATCATGTCGGCACGGCGCATCTTGTTTTGGCTTGTCGAACGGTTGAGTGCTCTGCGAGCAAGATTTTGCAGCAATTTGGCATCTCGGTGGCAGAATTGCGTGAACGTACGGAAGCGCTTTCGGTTTTAGGTGGCGTGGCAGACAATCTGCCCGCAGAGAAGATTCCGTGGTCGCAGCGTGCATTGAAGACTTGCGAAATGGCCCATAGCATTGCGAAGTCAAATCACCTTAAGCAGGTGAATACTACGTGCCTCTTAATGGCGGTCAGCTATGAAGGCAATGGCCTTGGGGCTACGCTTTTGACGCATTTGCAGGTGACGCCTGAGAAGTTGCAACCCTTCTTACGCGGCAAGGGAACGCCCCCTGCCCCTGAGGCCTCTGCGCCGATGATGGGTGAAGGTGCCGCTGAGCCGCCAGAAATGCCTCAGCCGCCACCACAAAAGCCCACGCAGGGCCCGCAAGAGGGTGGCAAGACGCGTACGCCTGCTTTGGAGACCTTTGGCCGCGATTTGACGGCGCTGGCGCTTCGTGATGGGTTAGACCCCGTGATTGGGCGTGACGCGGAATTGAAGCGTTTGATTCGCATTCTCTGCCGTCGTAGCAAGAATAATGCGGTTTTGATTGGTGAAGCGGGTGTCGGTAAGACGGCAGTCGTTGAAGGTTTGGCGCAGGCGATTGCGAAGCGCGCAGTGCCCGAAGCGATGTTGAAGAAGCGCGTGGTGGCATTGGACATGGCGCTTTTGGTGGCTGGCACGCAGTTTCGCGGTCAGTTTGAAGAACGTCTTAAGCGCGTGATTGATGAGGTTTCGCGTGATGGTAATGTGATTCTCTTCTTGGATGAATTGCACACCATCGTGGGCGCCGGTGGCTCTGAAGGGGCTATGGATGCGGCCAATATCATCAAGCCTGCCTTGGCGCGTGGCGAATTTCAGTGCATTGGCGCGACGACGCTCAATGAATACCGCAAGGGTATTGAGAAGGATGCGGCGCTGGAGCGTCGTTTCCAGACGGTATTGTTGGAAGAACCCACGCCTGCAGCGGCGGTTAAGATCCTTCAGGGGATCGCTCCGAAGTATGCTGAGCACCACGGCGTGGTCTACACCGATGAGGCATTGCAGGCGGCGGTGGAACTCACCGCGCGTTATCAGCCTGCGCGCCAATTGCCCGATAAGGCGATTGATACCATCGATGAGACGGGTTCGCGTCTGCGCTTGAATGTGGCGACGCGTCCGAAACGTTTGCTCACCTTGGAACAAGAGGTGGAATCGGCTCGTAAGCTGAAGCAGAAAGCCATCGAGCGGAGCGATTTTGATACGGCCGCCCTCTTCCGAACGAAGGAACTCAAGGCCACCGAAATCTTCGAACGTGCGTTGAATAAGTGGCAACAGTCCTTACGCGCTAAACCGCTTGAAATTACGGCGAATGACATCGCCCAGACGGTCGCAGATATCACGGGTATCCCAGTGAATCAGATGACCGAAGGGGACCGTTCGCGTCTGCTCTCTTTGGAAGACGAACTCCGCAAGCGCGTGATTGGCCAGGATGAGGCTTTACACGTCATTGCAAAGTCGTTGCGCCGCGCACGTATTGGGCTCAAGGACCCGGCACGCCCAATTGGTTCTTTCCTCCTCTTAGGCCCAAGTGGCGTGGGTAAAACCCTCTTAGCGAAGTCCTTAGCCTCGGCCTTCTTTGGCGATGAAAAGGCGCTCATTCGCTTAGACATGTCGGAATACATGGAGAAGCACACGGTGAGCCGTATGGTGGGGTCACCGCCTGGGTATGTCGGCCACGAGGAAGGCGGTCAATTGACCGAACGCGTGCGTCGTCACCCCTACTCTGTGATTCTCTTTGATGAAATCGAAAAGGCGCACCCCGACCTCACGCATATTTTGTTGCAAATCCTTGAAGAAGGATGCTTAACCGATGGCTTGGGTCGTCGCGTTGACTTCCGCAACACAGTGATTTTGTTGACCTCCAATATTGGGTGCAACTTCGCTGCTGAGGCGCCCTCGGTGGGCTTTATCCCTGGCGAACAGGCTAAGGGCATCTTGATGGCCCATGACCACTTGCAAGAGCGCATCTTGAAGGAGGTCAAGCAGACCTTGCGTCCAGAACTCATCAACCGCTTTGACGACATTTTGGTCTTCCATGCATTGGATCGCGCTGCGATTGAGCAGATTTTGGGTGTGGAATTGGCATTGGTCAGAAAGCGTTTGGCAGACTTGGATGTGAAGTTCGAATTGAGCGATGAGGCAATGCAGTTGCTCATTGACGAAGGGTGCCACCCGCAACAGGGCGCGCGCCCCTTGCGTCGTGCGATTGAGCGCTTGGTTGAGGACCCGTTGGCTGACGCGCTTTTGCAGTATGGTAAGCAGGCGGGCACCTTCCGTTTGACGCCTGCAGAATCGCCTGATGCAAATGGCAAAAAGACGCTCGTCGCGCGTATTAAGCCCGTGAAAAAGCGTGCTGCTACGCGTACAATCCAGACGCCTTCCCGCGCAAAAACAACCGCGCGTAAGCGTTCCTCGCAAGTGAAGCGTTCACAAGCGACCCGCTAAGGCGCTCTGCGGCCGCAGGACTGCGAGTGGATTTGCACCTGCGGTGCGGGGATTACGGGCCTACGGCCCTGGGGATTTGCGCCGTAGGCGCTGTGGATTAGTGGATTTAACACTAAGGACACTAGGATGCGAAGCGCCTGCGGCGCAGTTCACAGTTCGGTCGCTCCGCTCCCTTGCAGTTGAGAGTTGAGAGTGATTGTCGTACTTCGCCCACGAAAAGCCAACGCATCTCGTGACGTGTTTGGGCGCCTACGGCGCAGTGGCCAGTGAATTTTGAAACCACAAATACACAAAATACACAAAAAGGTGCTTCGCAGGGGCGGTCTGCGGCCGATAGGCCTCTTAAAAAATCGCAGAAACACGCGCGTACGCTCTTCAATAATAGATGTGGTTGTGATATACTATGTGTATGAAAGAAACGAAGGTAATCGCAGTTGCGAATCAAAAGGGTGGCGTTGGTAAAACTACCACGGTTGTTAATTTAGCTGCAGCACTTGCTCAAATGAAGAAAACAGTGCTTGTGATCGACCTCGATCCGCAAGCAAATGCCACGAGCGGCTTAGGCATTCAGCCTACGCCTGGCACCAGTCTCTATGCTGCTTTAGTAAATCAGGCATTTATTGGCGACATTATTCAGGCGACCCCGCTTGAAAATGTGAATATCATCCCCTCTGAGCTTGACCTCTCTGGCGCAGAACTCGAAATTGCTCGTCAGGAAAATCACTTGCAGGTGGTGCGTGAATTGCTCAAGCCTGTCTTGATGGCGAATGTCTTTGATTATATCTTGATTGACTGCCCGCCATCGCTCGGTATTTTGATGACCTCGTCTTTGGCAGCGGCCAATAGCGTGGTGGTGGCCATGCAGTGCGAATATTACGCAATGGAAGGTCTGCGCGTGATTACGGATGTGGTGAAGCGTCTGCACGATAATGGCGTTAATCCCGACATCCATTTGGAAGGCATCTTGATGACGATGTTTGATGCGCGCACCAATCTCTCGGCAGAAGTCGTCAATGAAGTGCGTAATCACTTCGGTAAGCTCGTCTATAAGACGGTGATTCCGCGCAGTGTGCGTATTTCCGAAGCGCCCAGCTTTGGTAAGCCGGTGGTGATTTATGACTCGTCCTCCAAGGGCGCCAAGGCGTATATTGAATTCGCTAAAGAATTTGCCAAGCGTACAAAGTAAATTTAGATGAAACCCTCACGGAATCAGATTCGTCTCTTCCATGCCAATCCCCATTGGCGATGGCGATGGTAAGTCCCCCTACTATCGTCTATTTCCCTTTTTCTGATTCCCTTTTACGAAAGTAAACTTATGAGCACTTATTTTAAAGATTATCCTGATGCCAACGGCTTTTTTGGTCCTTATGGCGGTGCGTATGTTCCTGAAAACTTGAAGGCCGAAATGGTCAAGATTGCTGAAGCCTACTATCGCATTAGCAAATCGCATGACTTTATCTCGGAATTGCGTCAGATTCGCAAGCACTTCCAGGGTCGCCCCACGCCTGTGTACTACTGCCGCAACCTCAGCGAACGCCTCGGTGGCCGCATTTATCTCAAGCGCGAAGACCTCAACCACTCTGGCGCCCACAAGCTCAATCACTGCATGGGCGAAGTGATGTTGGCCAAATACATGGGTAAGAAGCGCGTGATTGCAGAAACTGGCGCAGGCCAGCATGGCGTGGCAATGGCTACAGCTGCAGCGTACTTTGGTCTCCCGTGCGACATCTACATGGGTGAAGTCGATATCGCCAAGCAGCACCCCAATGTGTTGCGCATGCAGATTTTGGGCGCGAATGTGATTCCTGTGACACACGGTCAGCGTACGTTGAAGGAAGCCGTGGACGCCGCCTTTGAAGCCTATTTAAAGGATCCTGAAAACACCATCTACTGCATTGGCTCTGTGGTGGGTCCCCACCCCTTCCCGATGATTGTACGTGACTTCCAGAAGATCGTGGGCGAAGAATCGCGTGCGCAATTCTTGGAAATGACGGGTGAATTGCCTGACGCAGTTACGGCATGCGTGGGTGGCGGTTCGAACTCGATTGGCATCTTCTGCGGCTTCTTGGACGATACCGACGTTAAGCTCTACGGTGTAGAACCCCTCGGGCACGGTAGCGCACCGGGTGATCACGCCGCCTCGATGACCTACGGCAAGCCGGGTATTTTGCACGGCTTTAAGAGTTATACCTTGCAGAACGAAGATGGTTCGCCGATGCCAGTGTACTCCGTGGCCTCGGGCCTGGACTATCAGTCGGTGGGACCTGAGCATGCGTGGTTGCGCGATAGCGGCCGCGTGGAATATGTCACAGCAGATGACAAGGAAACGCTCGCGGCCTTCTTTGAACTCTCCCGTAGTGAAGGGATTATTCCTGCGATTGAAAGCGCACACGCAGTGGCTTATGCTATTCGCTATGCGAAGGAACACCCCCACGGCTCTATTCTTGTTAACCTCTCTGGTCGTGGTGACAAGGATATTGACTACATCGCCGAAAACTACGGCATTGACGGCCTGAAGTAAGTCAGGCGCAACGGCTGGAGGGTGTAACGCCCTCCAGTCATCGTTTTTACGACAGACGCTTTCCCTTAGGACTCCGCCATGTTTTCACTCTTTTTGGCACTTAAATATCTCCGTCCACGACGTGGCATTGCTTCGGTGGTGACGCTACTTTCGATTTTAGGCGTTACGATTGGTGTGGCAATTGTGATTATTGTTCGCGCTGTCTTTACAGGATTTGGTGACACTTGGCAGAAGAAAATCCTCGATTTCAAGCCGCACATCGTCGTGCGTGCAGACTATCGTGGCACGTTGACCAATGTTGAGAAGCTCTGCGAACGTTATGATGCACTGCCTGGGGTCGTGGCCTCCTCGCCCAGCATTGAAACGCGTGTATTGGCTGAGTATGACAATCGTATTCTGGCCCCAACGCTCCTTGGCGTGGATGCCGAACGCATTCAGAAGATGTTGCCCCTCACCATGTGGAATGGCACCTTTGATTTGCACGGGTCGAATGTGGTGATTGGTGTGGACATTGCGCGACAGCTTCGCATTGGCGTGGGCGATGAGCTCCTGCTCTACTCCCCAATGAATCTCATTGAAAAGGATGAGATTTACTTCCCTGAACGTCTCACCGTTACAGGGGTGTATTACACTGGGCAAGCCGATTTTGACGGAGGATACGTCTTTGTTTCAATTCCGGTGGCCCGCGATTTGGCAGGGGTGACTACGGGCGCGAATAGCATCGCATTACGCGTGGAAGAACCACAGCAATTGCGCCCCACCTATCCTGGTGGCCCGATGTATGGCACCGTGGCAGAGGTCTACAATGCCACGACCAAGCTTTTGGGCACGACGCGCATTCGTGTGTCGACCTGGCAGGAACTCGATAGCCTCATCTTCAATGCCGTGGCCACCGAAAAGAATATGATGACGCTGCTCCTCATCTTTATTAGCGTGGTGGCGATTTTCTGCGTGGTCAATACCATCATCGTGATTACGGTGCAGAAGACGCATGAAGTGGGCCTTTTGAAGGCGCTCGGCTTCTCAACGCCTCAGCTGACGATGACCTTCGTTTTGTATGGTTGGATTCAATGTTTAATCGGCACTGCGCTGGGCATTGGGCTCGCCTTCCTCATTTTGCACAATCTGCACAATATCGTAGACTTCCTCGCCTCCTGCGGGATGGACGTCTTCCCGAAGGCCGTTTATGGCTTGGATGCACTTCCTTGGCGCGTGGTGCCCTTTGAAATCGTCCAGGTCACGTTATTGGTCGTGCTCTTCTGTGCATTAGCCTCTCTATTACCTGCGTGGCGCGCGGCTGCGATGCCACCCGTTGATGCCTTACGCAAGGAATAATCATGAATACTGTCGCACCTCTTGCCGCGCATAATCTCCACAAAGATTATACCCTTCATCGGAAGCAGATCAACGTCTTACGCGGCGCAGATTTAGTCACCACGCCTGGCGAATCGGTGGCGATTATTGGTCGTAGCGGTTCGGGTAAGTCTACCTTGATGCACGTATTGGGCGGTTTGGATAAACCTGCTGCAGGGCAAGTCCTCATCGCAGGCCAAGACCTCTATCGTCTCTCTGCACGCAAACGCACAAAATTGTGCGCCACACACATCGGTTTTGTCTTTCAGGCGTATCACCTTCTGCCCGAAATGGACATCACGGAAAATGTAATGTTGCCCGCGATGGCCGTGGGAAAACTCTCGCGCAAAGCGATGCGCGAACGCGCAGAAGCACTGCTCACACGCGTGGGCCTCAAAGACCGTCTGAATCACAAGCCGCAAGAACTCTCTGGTGGCGAACAACAGCGTGCCGCCATCGCGCGCGCCTTGATGAATGAGCCGCCGTTGATTTTGGCTGACGAACCGACGGGTAACCTTGATGCCACAACCGGTGATGCCGTTTTGGACCTGCTTTTTGAACTCACGAAGGAACAAAACACCGTCTTAGTGATGGTGACGCACAATCCTGAAACCGCGGCACGCTGTTCGCGTACATTGGTCTTAAATGATGGCCTTTTGACTGCGCAGGCGTGATTTTACCTTTGGTAAAGCGCCCTTCTCACAGTAACCTCCTTGGAGCGATCCCGTGACAAAACCGAAGCCCTTTTTACTGTCTGCGGCATTTCTTCCAAAGTGTGCGCCCCTCTTACGCATTCGCATCGCGATTTGTTGTTCCTTCTTCATTCAAGGCGCGATGTTTGCGACGTGGTGTTCGCGTATTCCAGATATCAAGACGCACCTCAACCTTGATGACGCCGCGCTTGGGTTGTTATTGCTCCTGCTTCCGATTGGCGAATTTACCTCTATCTTCCCCAATGGGTATTGCGTTACGCGCTTCGGCAGTAAGCGCATGGCCATTTTGGCTGGGATTCTCTATCCAGTGTTGCTGGTGAGTCTCGGCGCAATTCACTCTGCCCTTCATCTTGCGATTCTGCTCTTCCTAACGGGCGCAGTGGCCAATCTCTCCAACACTGCAGTGAATACGCAAGGCGTCCATCTCGAACAGGCCTACGGACGCAGCATTATGGCGCTTTTCCACGGGATGTGGTCGGTAGCAGGCTTTGTCGCGGTGGCATTGGCAACGCTTTTTGCCAACTTCAATACGTCGGTTTTCACCCACTTCCTCATCATGGCATCAGGGGCGATTGCCCTGCTCTCCTTCTCGGGAGGCGCGCTTGATGACGACCATCTCACTGAAAAAACCGCAGATTTGCAAGAAAAACCCAAACAATCGTGGCGTTTTACCCCCGCAATCTTTTGGTTGGGGATTGCCTGTTTTGGGTGTATGGCCTGCGAAGGCACCGTTTACAATTGGAGTAGCGTTTACATGCGAGACGTCCTGCAGACGGAACAAAACTGGCAGAATCTCGCCTACCTCTCCTACCTCTGCACCATGGTCACGGGGCGTTTTATCATTGATATGCTCGTGAATCGCCTGGGGCTTTTCCGCATTTTATGGGCCTGCGCGAGCGCTATTACGTTAGGCCTGCTCATCATTGTGGGCGCGACCTTCCTACCCTTTGGCTCCCTTTTCGTTACGCTCATCGGGTTTGCGATTGTCGGTTGCGGCACCAGTGCGATCGTACCACTCTGCTGCGGCTTAACAGGACGCTGCGATACGATTCCGCCAGGCATTGCCATTGCAGAAATCTCAACCATCGGCTTCTTTGGGCTGCTCCTCGCGCCACCGATTACAGGCATCATTTCTGAAGCAAGTTCTCTTCCGATTGCCTTCTTATTTATGGCTGTGATTAGCATCCCGGTGCTTATCGCAATTCATGCGCTGCGCCGTCTGCTTCCAGCCCCCTAAAGCTTATTTTACGAAGTAAAGGGGTTATTTTAAAAAGCCCTCTTGGTGGCAGAGTGCGCCTTCGCGCAAGATGCGCACCTCATCTGTAGGCGTGACTTGAATCACTGTCGAGGCCTCACCCTCTGGCAACGCGCCACCCTCCAAAATGAGGTCAACCGAGGCCTGAATCTCCGCAGGCACTTCTGCAAGCGACGTCGCGGGCGGTTCGCCACTTAAATTGACACTTGTCGCGCGCAAATAACCGCCACAAGCTTGAAGCAATTGGGCCAAAATCTCCCCATTGGGCACACGAAAACCCTCAATTGCGCCAGATTCACACGTTAGGACCAACGTCAAAGCGCCTGGCCAAAAGCGCGCAAAATGTTCTGCCGTCGCACTTTGTAACGCCCCCATTTCGCGGACATTTTCCACCGAAGCGGCGAGCAATTGAAAGGGTTTATCCTTATCACGTCCCTTCATTTGGCGAATGCGCTCCAAAGCCTCCGGGTAGTCAGGGTGACAAACCAACCCATAGACCGTATCGGTGGGGACAATTAAGACCCCTCCGTATGCCAAAACACGGAGCATTTCAGGTAACGCATCAATTGAAAAAGGAAGGGTGCGCGACATCGTTCTCCTCTTTTCTCTCTTTGTTTTACGAAAACAATAGTATAGCGCGATTCGCAGAAAGACGCATTTATTATTTTCAACTTCATTATTTTTACATCAAATCAAAGCATTAAAAATAGAATTATCTCATTTAAAATCAATGCTTTATTTCAAAAGAAGACACTCTTCTAAAAAAGCGCGAAAAGGGTTTTTCTTGTCTAAATCATCTTTTTTTGCTATATAATGTAAGGAAAGCGAATCAATAAGGAGCTTCCTATGATGAATGAGTATTTAGCACGTTTTATGGATCAATTTCCCTTCGAAGGATTGACCTACGATGACGTGACGCTCGTGACCCAATATGCTGATTTTCTGCCGGACGAAACTTCTTTAAAGACACGTCTGACCAGCCGCATTGACATGAATATCCCGTTCGTCTCTGCAGCAATGGACACCGTGACCGAAGCACCCATGGCAATCGCAATGGCTCTCGCAGGCGGCATCGGCGTCATCCACAAGAATTTGACTGAAGATGAACAGGCTGCACAGGTGGCACGCGTTAAGCACTACCTCAATGGTTTGATTGCACGCCCCGTCTGCTTCCACGCGAATGAAGACGTTGGCTTCCTCATCTCCGAAAAGCGTCGCCGCGGCCTTAAGTTCGGCGGTTTCCCGATTTTGGACGACCAGGATCGCTTAGTGGGTATGGTGGCAGGTCAGGATATCCGTTACTGCACCCACAACTCCGTCAAGCTCGCAGACGTGATGACGAAGGCCACCGTGACCGCCGCTCCTGGCACCACGCTTCAGGAAGCTTACGAAATCATGCGTCAGCATAAGATCGGCAAGTTGCCTTTGGTTGACAAGGACGGCAAGCTCGCGGGTCTCTACTCCTTCACCGACGTGAAGCAGTTGATCGAAAACCACAATCCCCTTTACAACCGCGACTCCAAGCACCGTTTGCGCGTTTCGGCCTCCGTTTCGGGTGGTTCGGGCGACTATCAGCGCATGGAAAAGCTCGCTGCTGAAGACGTTGACGTCGTGGTGGTGGACTCTGCACACGGCCACACCAAGGGCATCATGGATATGGTGAAGTGGATCGCTAAGACCTATCCTGAAATTGATATCATCGCGGGTAACATCGCCACCTCCGAAGCTGCAATCGCATTGCGCGACGCTGGCGCTCATGCAGTCAAGGTCGGTATCGGTCCTGGCTCCATCTGCACGACCCGCGTGGTCTGCGGCGTGGGCATCCCTCAGCTTACTGCAATTTACAACGCTCGCAAGGCCCTTCAGGGCTCCATCCCTGTCATCGGCGACGGCGGCATCAAACTCTCCGGCGACGTGCCCAAGGCTCTCGTGGCAGGCGCTGACAGCGTGATGTTGGGCTCCGTTTTGGCAGGTACCGAAGAATCCCCCGGCGAAAAGATCATCAGCGGTGGCCGTCAGTACGTCGCTTACCGCGGTATGGGTTCGCTCGGTGCGCTTAAGAATGGTAAGGGTTCTCGTGCTCGTTACTTCCAGGATAACGAATCTGAAGACGATTTGGTGCCTCAGGGTATCGAAGGTATGGTGCCCTACTCTGGTCCCGTCCATCGCATCATGACCCAGTTCTGCGGCGGTTTGAGCGCCTCCCTCGGTTACTGCGGATGCCGCACGGTGGCCGAACTTCAGGAACGTGGTAAGTTCTATCGCGTGACGGCAAATGGTGTTCGTGAAGCTCACCCGCACGACATCACCATCACCAAGGAAGCCCCCAACTACCGCACCTAAGTTAGGCTTATGCTCTGCTGAGAGGGAATCCTTTCAGCAGAGTCCTACAGTTCTTTCCCCTTAATGAGAGATTACCCCATGTCCGAGCAACCCCTTTCGCTTGAAGAAGCTGCAGCACGCATCACCGTGAAGCCGCCGATTGCATCTCCTCAGAAGCCCTCCGAAAACATCCTTGAAGTCGACAACCTCAATACGTGGTTTCCGATTAAGAAGGGAATTTTTGCGCGCACTGCAGGTTATGTGAAGGCCGTTAACGGCGTCTCCTTCACAATGAAACCCGGTGAAACGCTCGGCGTCGTGGGTGAATCGGGATGCGGTAAGAGTACGCTTTCGCGCACCATCCTTCGTTTGGAAAAGGCTCATAGTGGCTCCGTTCGCTTTATGGGCAATGACGTCTTCTCCTTGAAGGGTGCCGCGCTTCAGCAGTATCGCCGTGACATGCAGGTCGTCTTCCAGGACCCGCACGCCACCTTGAATCCGCGTCACTCCATCTTAGACATCTTGACCGAAGGGATGTTGGTGCACGGCTTGATTAAGCAGAGCGAAGCACAAGATGTGGCTGCTCAGCTCTTGCAGGATGTGGGTTTGCAACCCGATGCGATGCATCGTTATCCGCACGCCTTCTCGGGTGGTCAGCGTCAGCGTATCTGCATCGCGCGTGCATTAGCCCTCAAGCCCAAGATGATCATCTGCGACGAAGCCGTTTCGGCACTCGACCTCTCGATTCGCGCACAGGTACTCAACCTCTTGATGGAACTCAAGCAGAAGTACAGCCTCGCATACCTCTTCATTACGCACGATATCGGCGTGGTTGAACACATC
>JAZRAG010000066.1:0-32558 GCA_045634445.1 Candidatus Spyradenecus sp.
TCATTACCCACGTTCATCACAAATCAAACAAGAAGGAGCCGCATGAAAATTTTCAATGTTTTCCCCACCCGCCTGCGCAATTTGTCTTGCATTTCACCCAATGTTCTTGTGGCGAATAACGCTTAGACGTACACTCCTAAATCATCGTGCAAAGTTCATCGTAATAACGCGCATTCTTTGTGTCTGGTGAATTGGGCGGCTTTCGGTGTGTACCTCGCACTCAAATATCCGTTGAGGTCTGAATGAAGGGAGAATTTCGTCAGTGTCTATTCGCTTCTAAATAGATTACTTTTTTGTGCTTTCAAATGTGATATGTCGCCTGAAGGAAAGATGTGAAACAGAATCAATCGTACAGTGTTATTTCATGAAAAGAAGCGAGGATTTCGTGAAGGGTTGTTTTGATAGCGTGTTAGGGGGCGTGTGGTCGTGTTTTTGGACGAAAAGGGCTGTTTTTGAAAACAACCCTTTTTCAATCTGAAAACAAGCCTTATTGAGCTTCAAAACAACCTCTTTTCAATCTCAAAACAACCTCTTTTCAAAATGGGCTCAAAAAGGGGTGTTTTGTGGCGTTTTCTCTCTAAGGTGAGCGGATGCTTTAATGTTCTTTTGAAAGGGCAGGGGAATAAAAAAGAAGCGCCCTTGCGGACGCTTCTTTTTTGTTTGGTGAGGCGATTAGTCGAGGTAGAAGATTTCGTCGCCCTTGAGGATGTCGCCCTGCTTCCAATCGATGAGGATGTCGCAGATGATGACGCCAGCGTCCTTGGTGAGGGTGCGGAGGCGGATCTTGCCGACGACTGCGTCTTCTGCTGCGCCAGCGTGGCGGACGTAGTAATCGATTTCGGGGAGTTCCTTTTCGCCTTCTTCGCCGATGAGTTCTGCCATTGCAGCTTCTTCGAGCTTGACGATGCAGTAGTTGTAGTTGTTGTCTACGCGAACAACCTTACCCTTGATGCCTGCCACGACGTTTGCTGCTGCGACATTGGCATTGACGCCAGAGGTGCCGGACTGTGCAATCTTTTCGATGGTGGCCTTGAGCTTTTCAACTTCGCCCTTGAGGGTTTCGTTTTCTTCGGTGTACTTGTCCAAGTCTTCCTGGAGAGCGACCTTTTCGTCTTCGAGGGTTTGGATCTGGCCCTTGAGTTCGGTGACTTCGCCTTCGAGCTGAGCCTTTTCGCCTTCAAGCGTGGAGATCTGTTCTTCCTTAGCGGCGATGGTCTTGAGAGATTCGCGACCCTGCTTCTTCACATCATTGAGTTCGGTGATGGTGTCTTCGTACTCTTCACGGATGTTGGTGAGTTGTGCGCGGATGTTGTTCATGCGAGCACGCTGAGCCATTGCCTTCTTGAGCACTTCGTCGAGAGCCTTGTCCATAGGGGCACCGTCTTTAACGGGGTTGCCCTGGAAGTCCTTTTCAGGCTTACCTTCTGCGTCAAGGACGTAGACTTCATCGAGATCTTCAGGATTGTCGATCTGATAGCTCTTATTGTCAATCTTTTCGTAGCCTTCCTTATAGCTTTCCCAATAATCGGAGCTATCAGGGGTGATATCGGCGCTTGCGAGGGTGACAGGGGAGATATCGCGTGCGGTGTGGTTCGCAGCGGTATTTTCAATCACGGGCTCTTCAGCTTCGAACGTCTTCGCGACCTGAATCGTGAAGTCACGGAACTGAATATTGCGGTCAATCAAGAGGTTGCGCTTGTCGTGTAAGGACATAGCAAACCAAAGAGCGACGCCGTTAAGGATGAGGGTCAAAATGACCAAAATGCGCAAAACAATATTCATGATGTTTCCTCAAAGTGTTGTTAAGTTCTAATCTCTCACAACAATTATTAGTTTAGCGGAATGTCTGCAGACTTGCAAGCAGTTTTAAAAACTTCTTTGAAAGATTTTTAAGCTTTCTTATTAAAGGAGGATGTTATCAATGAGTCGAAGCCCTTCGCTGCGGCATGCTAAAAGGATAGCAGAAGCGCCAGGCGTGACGCTTTCAAGCGGCATAAGTGTTTCAGAATCAACGACATTTACATAATCGGGAATCCATCCCTCTGCCTCAGTTTGCTGGCGAATGGCGGCCTCAAGTTTGGCGGCATCACGTTCGCCAGCATCCACTGCGGCCTTGGCGGCAAAAAGGGAGCGACTGAGGCTCAAAGCGCGTTTTCGCGCATCTGCAGAGAGGTAAGTATTGCGTGAAGATTTTGCCAAACCATCGTCATCGCGGATGATGGGCGCGCGGATAATTTTCACGGGGAAGTTCAAGTCGCGCACCATACGTGAGATGACGGCGACTTGTTGGAAATCCTTTTGTCCGAAGACGGCCACATCGGGATCTGCGATATTGAAGAGCTTGGCCACAACAGTGCAAACGCCACGGAAGTGAATCGGACGCTGTGCGCCGCAGTATCCCTTGGCGAGGACGGTTTCTTCTACCCAAGTGCTCGCATCAGTAGGATACATTTCCGCAGGAGTGGGCAAGAAGACTGCGGTGGCGCCTTCCGCTTCGCAGAGGGCGATATCATCTTCTTCCTTATGCGGATAGGCATCGTAGTCTTCATTCGGCGCGAACTGCGTAGGGTTCACGAAGATGCTCACCGCGACGCTATCGCAGTGTTTGCGTGCTTCACGAATAAGCGAGAGGTGACCTTCGTGCAAATAACCCATCGTGGGTACGAGCCCAACCGAACGCCCTGCGCGCTTTTCTGCGACGCTCCATGCGTGTAATTCGGCAGCAGTGGTAAAGATGTTCATAGACGTTTTACCTAAAATGAGAGGCTTAGTGCAAACGTGCGCCAGGTGCAGTCGGCGTGAGGGGCTGCATCACGCGGAAGGAACCATCAGGATCGGTACTTGCGAGGACCATACCTTCAGAGATGCCAAAACGCATTTTGCGCGGGGCAAGGTTGGCAATCATTACCACTTGCTTACCGAGCAGATCTTCGGGTGAATAACTTGCGCGAATGCCCGCAAAGACATTACGCGGTTTTTCTTCGCCAATGTCGAGCGAGAGACGGAGCAACTTATCGCTGCCTTCTACGGTTTCTGCGGCAACCACCTGTGCGACGCGCAAGTCGGCCTTCGCGAAATCATTGAACGTGATTTCATTCGCAATAGGTTCAGGGAAGATGTTTTCAGCAGGCTTGGTTGCGAGCTGGCGTGCGGCCTTCTTAATATCCTTTTCGCTAATCGTCTTCGTTGCGGCCTTGAGGTCTTCCTTAGAGGCTTCAACCATTGCGGCTACAGCCTTGGCATCCACGCGCGCAGCGAGGTGTTCGTAGGCACCGATGGTGATGTTTTCAACATCCTTTTCAGCGTCTGCGAAGGTGTAGGGGCCTTCACCAAAGAGAGCTTCTACCTTTTCTGCGTATGCTGGGAGGATCGGCTTCAAGCAGATGGCCATCACGCGGAAGAGGTTTAAGGTGCCTGTAAGAACAGCACGCGTAGCGTCAACGTCTTCTTTAACGAGCTTCCACGGCATCTTTGCATCAAAGAGTTGGTTGGCCTTGTCCGCCATTTCGCGCACAAGCACCATCACGCGGCAGAAGTCGCGCTTTTCATAGGCGGCAGTGACTTCGGCGACTTTGGCGCGGCATTCTGCGAGCAGTGCGCGCGATTCTGCGTCCATGGTACTCATCGTACCACTGCAACTCTTGTTAATCATCTGAGCGCCACGCGAAGCGAGGTTGGTAATCTTGCCAACGAGGTCAGAGTTGACACGGCTGACAAAGTCTTCAAGGTTGAGGTCCATGTCATCCACGGTGCCATTCAACTTACAAGCGTAGTAGAAACGCAAAGCCTGCGCGGGCAAGTGTTCGAGATACGTAGCAGCAGAGATAAATGTGCCCTTGCTCTTACTCATCTTCTCGCCATTTACCGAGAGGAAGCCGTGAACAAAGACCTCTGTGGGCGTGCGATAACCCGAATACTGCAACAATGCCGGCCAGAAAAGGCAGTGGAAGCGTGCGATATCCTTGCCAATGAAGTGGTAAACTTCCGTTTCAGGATTCTGCCACCAATCGGCAAGCGTTTCTCCGCGAGCCTTGGCCCACTGTTCTAACGTGGCCATGTAACCGACAGGCGCATCAAGCCACACGTAGAAGTACTTATCCTTTTCGCCCGGAATTTCAAAGCCAAAGTAGGGCTTGTCGCGCGAAATATTCCAACCACGCAAGGGTTCGTTAAACCACTCTAAAAGCTTGCCAGCTGTAGCAGAGTCTGTGTGTTCAGGAATCCACTTCGCGAGGAATTCGCGGAACGGTTCCAATTCGAAGAAGAGTTGGTCGCTATCGCGCATAACAGGCTTTTCGCCGCAAATCGCGCAATAGGGTTCAATTAATTCGCCGGCATTGTACGTAGCACCGCAGACTTCGCACCCATCGCCGTATTGGTCCTTTGCGTGGCACTTCGGGCATTCGCCCTTAACAAAACGGCCTGGCAAAAACATGCCGCAATGATCGCAGTAAAGTTGTTCCACCGTGCGACGAGAAATGTGCCCAGCGTCCTTTAACTTGAGGTAAATGCCTTGTGCCAACGCGCGATTTTCGTCGCAATTCGTTGAGCCATAACGATCAAAGCCCATTTCGAATGCGCCAAATTCACGTACGCGAGCTTCATAGCTACGCGCAATCAACGCTTCCGGCGTAATGCCCTCTTTGCGTGCGCGAATCATAATCGGCGTACCATGCGTGTCATCGGCACACACATAAATACACTGATTGCCCATCATCTTCTGATAACGCACCCAGAAGTCCGTCTGTAAATATTCCACCAAATGCCCCAAATGCAAAGCACCGTTTGCATAAGGAAGTGCGCTCGTGACGATAAGTTTACGTTGTTTCATCGTTGTCACTTTCTCTTAAAAACTAACATCTCTTTGTGGACTCAAAACCAAACCACATGTAGATGCGTAGATCCTCAAACTAAAATCAGTCGGCCAACATCAAGGCGCCATTTGCTCTACGGCTAGCCTCTGCTGCGAATGCAATGCGATGGCTCTCCAACGACACGTCAAAGATGTCAGTATAGTGCGCAGGATCGCCTTCGGTTAATTGCTTTACCAATTCATCCATTAAGCCGAAGTCGCCACCGCCATGGCCAGAGCCTTGCACAGAGCCTGCTTCAAGCACGCTATCCCACACTTCGGTTGTGCGCGTATCAAAATGGTAAATCGTCAATTTACGACCATCACCCACGATTTCGCCACGTGTACCAAAGACCTTTGTTTCGCGACCACCCGTGTAGGTGTAACTTTCCATCTGGTGGGCGACCGTGATACCGCCTTCAAAGCGCAAGTTTACAATCTGGTGATCCACCGCATCATTGTCGCAAGCGTACACACAGCGACCATAAGGGCCATCCTTCAACATGGCTCTCATTGCAGCATCGCTCTTATCCACAAAGGGATAACGGTAATCTTGACGTTCCAAATAAATCTTACGCGCAGAGTAGGGGCATGCACGTTCAACAGATGCAGGGCATTCTAAGCAACGATCCGCAGCGCCCACAGGACGATGAGCTGCATTGAAATGGAAGGTGTTGCCAAACGAGGAAACGCCCGTGCAGCGCTTATTCAACCACCATACGAACTGGTCAAAGTCGTGGCAACACTTCTGCAAGATCATTGGCGTGGCGCGTTCAGTATTGCCCCAATTGCCGCGACAGAAACTGTGTGCAGCATGCATATACGCCACAGGTTCAAAGTGTTGAATGCTGACCGTTTCGCCAATGGCTTGCTCGTCTAAAAGAGCTTTTAACTTTTTGAAGTAAACGGTATAACGCAAAACGTGACCCAAAATCACCAAGCGATTGCCCACTTCATGTACTTTCGCAGCCAAACGCTCACACTCTTCCCAAGTGCGACCCATCGGCTTTTCAAGCAATAAATGATAGCCAGCGTCTAAACATGCAATTGCAGGTTCAATGTGCAAAGCATCGGGCATCGTGACAGCCATCACATCGCAGTCAGGTTTTGCTGCGACAGCCTCGGACCAATCGCCCCAAACTGCGTTTTCTGGTAAGTTGTATGCTTTCGCGACAGCTTGTGCTGCTGCAGGATTGATGTCTGCGACACCAACAATCTTCACGCGTTCTGGAAATGCAGCCGCGTATGAAGCATACGTGCGACCGCGGTCGCCAGCGCCTAAAATTACCATGCGAATTGGCTGTGTCATAACACCCTCCATAAAACTAAATAACCCGTAAAGTATACCATAAACTCACGCGTCATACGCGTAAAACACGTATAAACACCCGCTTAAACATCCCAAAAAGACTCCTAAAAACAAAAAAATGCTAAAACCCGCACGGAAAAGTTGACGTTTGCCATCATCTTACGCTATACTTATATGGTTTATTTCATTAATAGAAATGTAAGGAAAACACAATGTACACAGCTTCCGATTTGAAAAAAGGTCTTAAGATCATGTTTGAAGACCAGCCTTGGATTATCACCGACTTCGATTTCTCCAAGCCGGGTAAGGGCCAGGCCATCTACAACTGCAAGTTGCGCAACATGCTCAATGGTTCTGGTAAGAGCTGCTCCTTCCGTTCCAACGACCGCTTTGAAAAGCCCGACTTGGCACAGATTCCTCTCGTCTTCTCCTACGAAGATGCAGGCGTCTATGTTTTCAACGATGCTGACTACAACGAAATCCGTGTTTCCAAGGAAGTGCTTGGCGACAAGGTCTACTTCTTGACCGATGGTCTCGAAATTGATGCTCTCCTTTATCAGGACAACGTGATTGACGTTGATTTGCCCTCTTTCATTGAACGTCGCGTCATCAAGTGCGATCCTGGCGTTCGTGGCAATACCGCTGCTGGTAAGGTGACCAAGCCTGGTACCGTTGAAGGCGGCTATGAACTCCCTGTGCCGCTCTTCATCAACGAAGGCGATCTTATTCGCATTGATACCCGCACCGGTGAATACGCTGACCGCGTTAAGGAATAATTCGTAGACACCCAATAAAAAGGACACTCCTATGTCTACCAACAACCTTCCCAATTTGAAGGACGTTTCTCGCGTGCCCGAAGAACTTCTTCCTGTTCTTCATTGGTGGCAGGATCGCGGCCCTAAAACCCTTATGTACGTGGGCATTACTATCGCAGTCGTGATGGTTGGCTACCTCTGGGTTGCACGTACGCGTGCTAACAGCGAAAATGCTGTTGAAGCGCTTGCTGTTGCCGCCACCGCAGAAGACTACGAAGCCATTGCCGCTACGGGTACTGCTGTTGCACCTATTGCCAAGCTTGACCTCGCACGTAATCTTTATGCAGCAGGTGATGCAGAAGGCGCTCTCGCCATTTATGACGAATGCCTCGCAGACATGAATGAACCCGCACTTTGCGATATCGCTACCGTGGGTCGCATCTGCGCGCTTGAAGCTCTTGGTCGTATTGATGAAGCACTCGCAGCTCATGCTACAGCAGAACTCTCCATCGTCAATGCAGAAAAGCCTCACTATCTTGCAGCAGAAATGCTCCTCGTGAAGGCACGTTTGCTCTGCCAGAAGGGCGACAAGGCTTCTGCAAAGACTACGTTGGATGCAATTCTCTCTGCTAAGGATGGCGAACCGCTCGCTACTTATAAGCCTCAGGCAGAACGCACCAAGGCGATGATCGAAGCTTACACGCCTAAGTCGCTCTTTGATAAGGCTGCAGAAGCTGCTCCTGCACAATAATCAAGCGGATTATGTGACACAAAAAACGGCACCAGTTGGTGCCGTTTTTTTATATCCAAAAGCGTGGATAGGTCCTGCTTGGGGTGCTTAGCGTTGGAGGAAGAAAACGCCGAAAGGTTTATCAGGAAGAGGCATATGGATGAGTGCCGTCTTCTCAAGGGCGTCAACGCCGAGCATTGTAAGTTCTGCAGTGTCAGAGAGAATGGGCGAGAAGTCTTTGGCAATCACGCCATCGGCGAGTTTGAGGTCTCCACGCGCACCTTCAATAGTGGTGATTTTCGCTGCTGCATCAACGTCGCTAATTTGGGCATTGATGGTTTTGCCCTCTCCTGGCGTCCAATCGCTTTTGCAGATGCGGGTGACAGAACTTCCTGTATCAAGAAGGAGCTTAAAGGTTTTGTCACCAGAAGAAACGGGCATCATCAGACGACCGTTCGGGTCGCGTTCGCCTGTAAGTGGAACGAGTGACGCGAATTTCTGCGGAGACGGAAGGCCCCAAGAGTAATCTTTGTTGGCGAAATCAAAGGTGAAGGGAAGGCTGTTGAGCATGTCCATCCCAACGATACCATCAAGGGTGCCAGGTTCAGCCATCATACTACGCACACCAGAGAGGTCCATGACAAGCAGGGGATGATTCGGAGACTCGCCAGGTCCGATTTGAAGTGTTGCGAGGAACATCTTGGGACGCTGAGAAGAATTGCCCCTAAAGTTCATCTTGCTTGTATCAAGCCACTGAATGCCTTTGAGCTTTTCGGCAGATTCAGTGTGAATAACTGTGTGGGTAGCGCCAGTGTCAAGCATCATCTTAACGGGTTGACCATTGATAAGGCCGGTAACTAAGATTTGCTTACAACGCGCATCCTGAGTCATCTCCATAAGCTTTTCTGCGGAGATGGGCGCAGAGGCGGTAGGAGAGGTTGCTTGCGCGGATGTAGGCGCAGTTTCGGGTGTAGATGTCGTTGCAACTGCCACGGAAAGGCAGAGAAGTGCGGAAAAAGCTGTGCAGGATGTTTTCATACAAGAATGGTAGCGCATTCTATACACTTCTGTCAATGGTGCCATGTGGGCTTCATTGTGCGTATACGAATGTGAGCAGTAAGATTTACTGAAATGGACACACCTACAAATCCGCTATACCACACAAGCCTTATTTTGTGAAAACTAATTTTGTATGGCTTGTAACACAATCTGTTGAAAGTATGAAAAAGACTATCTTTGGTGCGCACTTCATATGATGTTAACGTACGAGATTACATGACGTTAGTTTATGAAATCGTACGAAATTAGCTTGTGGAGATTATATGATGTTAGTTTATGAAATCATATGATATTAGCTTCTGAGATTATATGATAATGCGTCTTGAAATCATATGAAGTGCGAGATGATTTTGTGGATTGATTAAGCTAAGGGGTATCGATTGATTAGGGATGCTAGATGGGAAAATAAATAACGGGCGCTGTGAGGCGCCCGTTATTGTGTGATGAAGGTCTCAATTAGGCTTCGTAGCCGTTAGGATTCATCGACTGCCACTTCCAAGAGGATGCGCACATGTCATCGAGGGTGTGTGTGGCTTCCCACCCGAGGAGTTCCTTGGCGTAGGAGGGGTCTGCATAGCATTCGGGTGCGTCACCAGGGCGGCGCGGTGCGATTTCGTAGGGGATTTCCTTACCGCATGCCTTGGAGAAGGCCTTGATCATGTCAAGCACGGAGTAGCCGGTGCCAGTGCCGAGGTTGACCGTGTAGATTTCGCCGGGGGTCTGTTCCAACTTTTTGAGTGCTGCGAGGTGGCCACGTGCGAGGTCGTCAACGTGGATGTAGTCGCGTACGCCAGTGCCGTCCTTGGTCGGATAGTCGTCGCCGAAAACGCGCACCTTGGGAAGGCGACCAACAGCAACCTGTGCGATGTAGGGCATGAGGTTGTTGGGGATGCCATTGGGGTTTTCACCGATACGACCAGACGGGTGAGCGCCGACGGGGTTGAAGTAGCGGAGAAGCACCACGCCCAAATCGGGTTCTGCGGCCTTAACGTCGGAGATGACGCGTTCAAGGAAGAGCTTGGTAGCGCCGTAGGGGTTGAGTGCGCCAGTGGAGCAGCTTTCGTCCAACGGTACCTTTTCGGGCATGCCGTAAACGGTAGCGGAGGAGGAGAAGACGATGTTGCGGCAGTCATACTGCTTCATAAGGCGAAGCAAGTTGAAGGTGCCGGTCATATTGTTGTCGTAGTAGAAGAGGGGCTTTGCGACGGATTCACCGACGGCCTTGAGACCTGCGAAGTGAATCACTGCATCGTACTTGGCCTTTTTGAAGACTTCTTCGAGGCCTGCGTAGTCCAAGAGGTCGACCTTGTAGAAGTTGGGGGTCTTACCTGCGAGTTCTGCGCCACGCTTGACGGCTTCTTCTTGGGAGTTGTAGAGGTTATCTACAATAGTCACTTCGTAGCCAGCTTCCTGAAGCTGGATGACGGTATGGGTGCCGATATAGCCTGCGCCGCCAGTAACGAGAATATGCATGGTTTTGTCCTTTCTTTACCATTCTGGATTGAAAGCTACAGAGCTTTCGCCAGGTTGTAGAGGGGTTGCTAAAAGTGGTTCTCCAGCGTAAAGGTGCTGAATGTCCGCAATCAACGTTTCCCAATTAGGATAGCGAAGATTTCGGTCTTTGGCAAGCATTCTATTTAAAATAAGTGCAAGTTCGCGCGGAATTCCTGGTGCAAGGATGCGTGGATCGCGTGCGAAACAGGCGCCAATGTGGGAGTCAATGACTTGTTGGTCAGTTTTTCCCGGGAAGAGTGTAATGCCTGTCAAAAGGTGATAAATCGTGGCTCCGAGGGAGTAAATGTCTGCTCTGCAGTCAAGGTCTGCGAGGTCGTAGGCTTGATCGGGGCTCATGTAGGCTGGGGTGCCCATGATTTCTTCGTTACCGTCTGCTGCATCGCGCGTTACGGTGATGAGGGATTTCGAAATGCCCAAATCCATAAGCTTGATGGTGCCATCTGCGTCAACCATGATATTGTCGGGTTTTAAGTCGCAGTGGACGACGCGGAATTTTTGCCACGCGTAGAGGAGTGCTTCGGTGATGGATTCTAGGATGATGAGCACGTCTTCTACGTCTACTTGTTTTTTGCGTGAGAGGTAGGAGGCGAAGGTGTACCCTTTGATGAGCTCCATCACGAAGTAGTAGATACCTTGTTGTTCGCCTGCGTCATAGACGCGAACGATGTTACGATGACGAAAACGTGCGCAAGCGCGGGCTTCGTTAAGAAAGCGAGTGATGTCTTCGGGGGATTTGACGAAGTCTGCTTCAAGGACTTTTACTGCGACTTCTCGCCCTGTGGAGAGTTGTTTTGCGCGATAGACAGTTGCCGTACCGCCTTTTCCCAAGACATCAATGATTCCAAGATTTGGCAACTGTGTATTCACGTTAGTCTAAGATGAGGGTGAGAGCGATGAGGGCATAACTTGTGGAGAGCGCGGGGTCTGCTTCCCAGAAGCGGTTGTTGTCGTTAACCCACGAACCATCGGCTTGTTGACGGCGAATGAGTTCTTTTGCGAGGGCTTCTTTCCAATCGACCTTTGTACCGTCTGCCAATTCAAGGGTCTGAATGGCGGCGGCATCTAATGCACGCGCAAGAATGTCGTAGTAGAAGTAGAGACCTTGATTCCCTTGGCCGGGATTTTCATCAAGCGTCCAGTGTTTGCCAATGTATTGATAAACGGAGCGTACGCGTGGATCATCGCGCGAAAGGTCGCAGTGCAACATCGCAAGCAAACCTGCGTAAGTCATTGAGCCGTAGGCTTTTAACTGCGGTGCATCGCCTTCTTTTTTTGCGCGCGGAATTTCACGATTGTAGACAAAGCCACCTGCGTCTTCGCCTTCGGTTTGCTGCATTGAGAGCACATAGCGCTTGGCGGCTTCCCAGTCAACGCTTACGCGCTTTTCGCCTACGGGGCGAGCTTCTTCGAGGTCTTGCGTACGGCGCATTGCGTCAAGCGCATAGAAGGTGTTGTTGAGGTCGGTGTATTCGCGCGGACTTTTTTTGTCGTAACCAAAGCCGCCTTCGTGAAGGCCATCGGTCTCAATTTGAGTAGAAGCGATGTAGGCGCGTGCCGCGAGGAGTGTAGCGGTGTGACGTGCACCTGCGCCAGCGGCGTGAAGGGCTGTTAGGCAAAGGCACGTATTGTAGTTGCCCAAACCACCTCCGCGGCGCCCTGGAATCGGGACATAAATGCCGCCATCGGGCTGTGCACAGGCTACGAGATAGGCTTCTGCCTTTTCTGCGGCTGCGGCATTGGCAGGGTCTTTTGCGTTTGCCATTGCCCACAAAGCCAATGCGCTCATGCCAGGAAAACGTTTGTCTGACCAACTCCCATCAGGAGATTGCGCGGTACGCAACCACTCAAACCCTTTATCCGCTGCTGCTTTTGCCTGAAGTCGCGTTTCAGGGGATAATGCGAGTAGTGAAAAGGAGAGCAAAGTGAGGCCAATAAGAAGAAAGCGTTTCATACACTATTAGAATACCATAAAATGCGAAAATATAAAATTGAAAAGATGGCTAAAACCGTGATAAAACGCAAAAAATAGTAAAATCTTCCATCTTTCTCACTCCTTTTTCCCGAGTTGAGAAGGTGCGGATTTTTGAGTTGAGAAAGGCGCGGGAAAGCGGGCTTTTTAAACAAGGCTTGAGTTCGTTTTGAAGTGAGGTTGAGTTCTCATCGCAGTGAGGTTGACTTTTCTTGCGAGTGAGGTTGAGTTTCAAAACGGCCTTTTTTGTGTGTTTTAACAACTTAACCACGCTTGAATTTGGGAGGCAGCTTCTTGCAACGTTGTCATGGGCAAACCAAGCGTTGTGGCGCAAGCTACGGGGCTATCTGTACGGCCGTGGGTGCCGCGGATACGTTCGGCTTGCGTACTGCATGTGAAGGGCGTTTTCCCGAAGAAGAGTTCGCACGGGTCAAAACCAGGCTTGTTGTGGATATCCACGTGCGTAGCGTAATCGGGCGCTTCACGCGGTTTTTCCCACCAAGGATAGGCAAACCAATAACCCGCCTCAGCGGTGAGGCAGAGGATGCTTGGATCCTGCGTGGGAGCGATGGAAGCGATTCCTTTGAGTTGAATCAACGCTTTCACTGCTGTTTCGCGCACTGATTCATCTAAAAGATGAAGATACGCGACCTGGTGATCGCAGAGCGCAAACGTTGCAGAACGATAGAAATCGGGATACAACATCCCGCGAATGGTACGCGTCTGAAAGAGTCCACAATCACGAAGCGCGCGATTCGGATAAATCACCGTGCCGGGCGTGTCCGTAATGGCGTAATCTCCGCAAATGAAGCATTCGTAACCTTGCTGTCGTGCGACTGTTGCCAATTGCTCAATCTGTGCGACGACTTCACGCACATTCGCGGGGATTTTGCGATGCGAAGTGCCGTAACGTTGCAAATCGTAGTCAAGCGTGGGGAGGTAAACAAAGAGCAATTCGGGTGCGTCACCACGCGTAATGCGTTCGGAAAGCGCGCGAACAATGCCACGACCCACTTTGGGAGAGGCGAGCGGCCCCCAATAACGCCACAACTGCGCAGGATTCGCCCCTTTGAGCAGTGCGGGAGGTTGGGTATAGGTCGCCATGATGAGTCCGCCGCCATGCGTATGAATTGGGGCAGGGGAGACGACCTCATCAACGGATTCACCGAGTGACTGTTGGAAGAAATACATCCCTACGCGACCGCCTTGCGCGCGAAAATCTTCCCAAATGCGCTTTCCCTTCACCAAATGCGCAGATTGATTCCAAAAGAGCACTTGGCGCGTTTCGGGAAGAAAGACGCCATTGGCGGTCATTTGATGCGCTTCAGGAGCAGACGCTGTGCGTAAAGTGGCCTGAGCCGTACACGTTACGGCAGGAAAGACCGTCGTGAGCGGTTGGAGCGGGAGGCCTGCCAATTGCGTTATGCCATGGTCTTTTAAGAGATCATAGCCAAGTGCCGCAACATTGAGGACCAACAGTTTACGCATAGGTTAAATACGTAGGGTTTAAAAAGGAGAAACCGCGCGTTGCCGCGCGGTAAAGATTAAGGCTTGGGAATATCGTCATCAGACTCAACGCCATCTGCACCTAATGAGCGAACAGCGTAAGTGCCCGTGGCAGGATCAACTTCGTAGACGAAAGGACGCGACCACCCATCGCGAATAATCTCTTGCCCAATGAGTCCCTCCTCAACAAGCTTTGTTAAGGCGGTGGGCAAAATTCCAGCATTCAACAATGCAGAGGTCGGAATTGCCTGCATGACGAGTCGGATGCGCGTATTCGTTACAACTTCAGCGTCAATATCCACAGCTGTCTCTGCGTGGCGCTTCCAACGCCCCGTCGCATCAGACGTGCGAATCGCTTCGCCAGGTTGCTTCGTTTCTCTGCCGAGATAACCAGTGTAGAACCCAATCGCCATACCGATGGTAATGGCGATTGAGACAATGGTTAGATTGATTTTCTTAGCGTTGAACACGCGTTGAATTCCTTAGGGAACGGGGAAGAGTGCAGCTAACTTGCTGACTTCTGCACGCACAGACGCCTGCAAAGCTTCGTCTTCCGGAGCCTTGAGGATTGCGGCAATCCATGCACCCAACTGCTTCATTTCGGCTTCCTTCATGCCACGGGTTGTCACGGCAGCCGTACCGATACGAATACCAGAGGTGACGAACGGGCTTTCGGTGTCGAAAGGAATCGTATTCTTGTTACAGATGATACCGGCGTTATCCAATGCCGCAGCGGCCACCTTACCAGTGAGGCCAGAAGCCTTTACGTCCACGAGGAAGAGGTGGTTATCCGTGCCGCCAGAAACAAGGCGGAAGCCTTCAGCCTGAAGGGTTTCAGCGAGGGTCTTAGTGTTGGCCACAATCTGCGAAGCATAAGCGCGAGCGTCACGCTGGAGCCATTCCTTGAAGCAGACAGCCTTCGCCGCAATCACGTTTTCAAGCGGGCCACCCTGGATGCCAGGGAAGACGCTCTTATTGATGGCTGCGATGTACTTTTCCTTGCAGAGCACGAGGCCAGCGCGAGGGCCGCGAAGGGTCTTGTGCGTGGTGGTGGTTACGAAGTCTGCATAAGGCACGGGGGAGGGATGCACGCCACCAGCGATGAGGCCAGCGATGTGTGCCATATCCACCATGAGGTAAGCGCCCACCTTGTCAGCGATTGCACGGAAACGTGCGAAGTCCAACGTGCGCGGATAGGCCGAAGCGCCTGCGAGAATCAAACGCGGCTTGACTTCTTCTGCGATCTTTTCGATTTCATCGTAGTCAAGGCATTCGGTGTCCTTGTCCACGGTGTAAGGCACGATGTTGTAGAGCTTACCCGAGAAGTTGACAGGAGAGCCATGGCTCAAGTGACCGCCCTGGTCAAGGCTCATCGAGAGAATCGTATCGCCCGGCTGGAGCATTGCGAAGTAAACAGCCATATTTGCTGCGCTACCGCAGTGAGGCTGAACGTTGGCTGCTTCTGCGCCGAAGAGCTGCTTAGCGCGTTCAATGGCGAGTTGTTCAACGGTATCAACGGGGATGCAGCCCGAGTACCAACGCTTGCCAGGGTAGCCTTCTGCGTACTTGTTCGTCAAAACAGAACCCTGAGCTTCGCGCACGGCAGCAGAGGTGTAGTTTTCGGAAGCGATGAGATTGATGGTGTTATCTTCCTGTTCAATCTGAGCCACGACAGCGGCGTGCACTTCAGGGTCAGCCTTTGCGAGTAAGGATGCCTCTGCCAAACGGCCAGCGCGATCGCACTTTTCCAAACGGCGCACATGACGTTCTGCTTCAGAGAAGGGCGTGTCCAACCACACACCGAGCGCACGTTGAGCGGCTTCTTCATCCAAAGCGCGTGCCGAAAGAATAACGATATTAGCGTTGTTGTGTTCGCGAGAGAGCTTAGCGACGGCTTCATCGGTAACGATTGCAGCGCGGATGCCCGTAAAGCGGTTGGCCACAATGCTCATGCCGATACCCGTGGAGCAGAGCAGAACGCCACGTTCAACCTTGCCCTCAACAACGGCTTCACAAACTTGAATTGCGAAATCGGTGTAGTCATCTGCTGCAGTTGCATCAAAAGAGCCCACATCCGTAACGGAGCAACCGCGGTCATTGAGATATTTTACGAGTTTTGCCTTTAATGCAACACCAGCGTGGTCGCAACCAATAGCAATTGTCTTCATGGATTAAGTTTCCTTCCAATCGTTAAATAAATGAATACCATAATTATTGTAGCACAAGCAGACGCACTATCGCACACGCGTGATGACTTTTTATAACAAGAAAACAACAAAATCACCCTCTTTTTGGATGTGATTACGCGTTTTTAAGAAATTGGTCTTGATTAAGCGCGGCTCAATGGTAGCGCATCTACAATTTGAAGTGAGATTTGCTTTGAGTAAGCATCTCGCCCAATGGTGAAGAGCAGACGCACTTCCATGCCAGGTGTCCACTGTGCTGCGCGATGGGCGGCACTAAACCAAACAGCGCGAATGAAGCCGTCAGCAGGCTTGGCGGGATCACGTACGGTAAGGCTTAAATGGCTCTTATCTGCGCCAATAGCCGTAAAAGCATTGAGAATAAAACGTTTTGCGAAGATGGGCTTGGGATTCCCTGCGCCAAAGGGTTCAAGCACTTCGATAGAGGTGAGCAAATCCTCGTCCACAGCCTCTTCCAAGGCTTCATCGTAAGGGATGGTTTCAACCATTGGTGCGGCTTCTGTGAAGGCTTTTGGGAAACGGTCTTTAAAGGCTTCAAAGGTGCCTGGTTTGAGGGCAAACCCAGATGCTGCCGCGTGACCACCGTAGTGCACCAAGAGATCGCTCACCGTGTCTAAGGTTTGCACGGCATGCCAAGTCCCGCGCGAACGTACCGACCCGCTACCACTGCCATCTGCGGCAATGCAGCAGACTGCAGCAGGCAACTTAAAATCTTCGGCTAACCGTGCGGCAACGATGCCTAAAATGCCAGGGTGAAACCCTTCTTCGCGTGTACCTGCTGCAAGAATGAGATTGCCAACGGGTTGAATGTTGAGCGTCTTAATCTTATCGCGAAGCAACTTCTCAATTTCACGACGTTCGTTATTTGCCGCGATAAGAGCCTTAGCCGCTTCACGACAGGTCGTCTTAAAGGCATCACTTTGCGAGATCCACTTGGTCGGAATGCTAAGATTGATGAGTTTACACGCGAGATCACACTTGCCGATACGGCTTGCGGCATTAATACACGGGATAATTTTAAAGGCGAGCTGTTCTGCCGTAAGGGTGCTGAAATCGAGATGTTGCGCTTCAATTAAGGCGTGTAACCCAGGATTGTTTAAGGTGGGCTGCCTAGGAGTACCATTTTGCGCTTTGCCAAGGATGTAAAGCCCCTTCGTCACAAGGGAGCGATTCTCGCCTGTAAGCGGCATAACATCTGCAATTGTCGCGAGCGCAACAAGATCTAATAAATAACGATGATCACACGCTGGAAAATCTGTTGCCAACGCACGAATCAAGTTGTGCGCTGTCGCACAGCCGCACATCTCTTCTGCGCCACGCGGTGCGCCTAAGCGCGGATTAACAAGCGCAAGTGCGGGCGGCAACACCTCAGGTGGCACATGGTGATCGGTCACAATCACATCAATGCCGCGTTGGTTCAGGAATTCAACCTCAGCAACGCATGAAATGCCACAGTCAACAGTGACTAACAAATCTGGATTTGGCGTTGTCGCAAGGCAACGCTCCACCGCCGCAGGTGTAAGCCCATATCCTTCAGTTTCGCGATCAGGGATAAATGCCGTAACCTTTGCACCACAAAGGCTTAATGCCTGCGTCATCAATGTGGTTGCGGTGATGCCATCGGTGTCATAGTCGCCAAAAACGATGATGTGTTGGCGTTCGTTAACCGCTTTCCGCAGACGCGTGACCGCTTTTTGCAAGTCATGGATTTCGTAAGGGTCGCAAAAGGGTGCTTTTAAAGGATCAAGCCAAGCAGAGATATCTGCGCCTTCAGGAATACGGCGGGCAGCAATGCGTGCAACAGCTGGATGGAGATTGCGATGGGCCAAAACAGCGTTAATCGCTGCTTCTGTTGGGGCTGGCGCTGCTTGCCAAGTGGGTTGTGAAGGTGCGGCAGACATGATGGGTTCGGCTTAAGACTGTTGAAAGGTGAAAGGTGCGGGAAAGAGTTCGCCCAAGGTGGTGGTATTCATTTCGGAGCCCTTGTGGTCGGTGATTGAGACGGGCGTGGACGCATCGCAGAATTCTGCCAAAACCTGACGGCAAGCACCGCAGGGTAGAACGGCTTGAGGCGCGCTTAACGCAATGGCTTTGATACGACGTTCTCCTGCGGCAATCGCATTAAAGAGGGCTACGCGTTCTGCGCAGACAGTAAGCCCGTAGGAGGCGTTTTCAACATTACACCCTGTGTAAACTGCGCCACTGTCTGCAAGCACCGCCGCGCCTACGGTGAAGTTCGAGTAGGGCGCGTAGGCGTTTTGAGCGGCCTTTTGGGCGAGGGCACAGAGTGCTTCGGGTGTCATGATGCCTCCTTTTGCGGTTATTCGTGACGCAATGCGTCAATGGGGTTCAAACGGCTTGCACGCCACGCGGGATAGAAGCCGAAAACAACGCCAATTGCGGCGGAAATCCCTGCCGAGAGCAGAATTGCACTAAGCGAAACCCCAACGGGCCAATGGAGCACTTTCGCAATAATGATGGAGGCGCAGCGCCCAACGCCAATCCCAACAATGCCGCCCATCAAGCAGAGGAGCACCGATTCAATGAGGAATTGACTCAAAATGCGCGCACCGCGTGCTCCCACCGCCATGCGAAGCCCAATCTCACGCGTACGCTCCGTGACGCTCACCAACATGATATTCATGATACCCACGCCACCCACAACAAGGGAGAGCATTGCCACAATCAACAACAAGGAGGTCATCAAGCCGCTTGTGGAGGTCATGGTCTTCAACATTTCTGACATGTCGCGAATCTGGAAGTCGTTCATCATGCCTGGGCCAATGTGATGACGCCGACGTAAGACTTCGGTAATTTGGCGCATTGCATCAGGCACTTGTTCAGGCGATTTCGCAGAACACGTAATCTGGTCAATGTTGTTGAAGCGCACTGGAAGCGGATAGTTTTTCGCTTGGACGCTGTCGCGCTCAGGGTAGATTTTCGTCGTGTTTTCGGGATAAACCGAGCTCGTGGTGGAGGCAGATGACGTCGTGGAGGAGCTTGCCCCCGCGCTCGTAGCAGAGGAGCCCGAACGGGAGAGACGGTTACGCATGGTGCGCCATGGCACCACCACGGTATCGTCCTGGTCCATGCCCATCATATTTGCGCCCTTCCGCGGCAAAACGCCAATCACGCGGAACAACACACTATTGAGACGAATATCACGCCCTACGGGGTTTTCGCCAGGGAAGAGTTCGTCTTTAACGGTCTGCCCAATGACGCACACGCAGGCTGCGGTATCCACTTCGCGCTTGGTGAAATAACGCCCACTTTCGGGCGTTTTCCACGATTGCACAGTGAAGTAATCTTCGTTGCCAGAATAGACGGTCGATGGGGTCCAGTTGCGATTGCCAGCGATGGCTTGAATACCGCGACGGGAGAGGGTGGGAGAGGCCGCTTCTACGGAGAGACATTCCGCGGCGATGGCGGCACAGTCTGCTTCCGTAAGGGTGACCGAACCGCCCGCACCAGAGCTGACGCCAGAGGTCTTGACCGCCGAGGGCCAAATCATCATGACGTTGGTACCCATGTTGGAAATGGAGGTCTTAATCGAGGTGGCTGCACCTTTACCGATTTCCATCATCGTAATCACGACGCCCACGCCAATCACAATGCCGAGCATCGTGAGGAGCGAACGCAAAACATTACGCTTCAATGAAACGAACGCAGCCAGAATTTGTCGTACTAAATCCATGTGTAGAATCCTGTCTGCCGATTAGTAGGTGCCATCAACGACGAGACCGTCTTTGATGTGATACGCTTCTTTTGCGAATGCGCCAACTTCAGGAGAGTGCGTCACCAAAACGATGGTAATGCCTTCTTTTTCGTTGAGCTCTTGGAACATGTGTAAGACTTCTTCGGAGGTCTTGGAGTCCAAGTTACCCGTAGGTTCGTCAGCAAAGAGAATCTTCGGACGGTTGATGAGCGCGCGTGCAATTGCCACGCGCTGTTGCTGACCACCACTCATCTGCGAGGGATGGTGATCCATGCGTTCTTTGAGACCGACGCGTTCAAGAAGATGTTCAGCCCAAGCGCGCATTTCTTTCTGCGAACCGCGTTTCCTGGAGTATTCCAAGGGCATCATCACATTTTTCAATGCCGAGGTGCGCGCCAGAAGGTTGAAGTTTTGGAAGACAAAGCCGATGCGCTCATTGCGAAGGTCTGCGCGGGCATTTGCCGAGAGCGTACTCACATCCTTGCCATCCAGGAGATACTGCCCTCCAGAGAGGGTGTCCAAGAAGCCGAGGATGTTCATGAGGGTCGACTTCCCACCGCCTGAAGGCCCCATAAGGGCCAAAAGCGTGCCTTCGTGAATCGTCATGGAAATCCCCTTTAAAACGGGCACTTCCACGTCTCCCAGGAGGTAGTTCTTCTTGAGATCGCGCAACTCAATGAGCGTTTTGGCGCCAATAAATTTAGCCATACGCGCCTCTCCGATTAACGGCGTGGACGGAAACGAGGCGGCTTCGGCAAGAAGGGATTCTGGCCTGCAGCTTCTGCTTGTTTCACTTCAAAAACGGTGAGCGTGCCCGTGATAACGACGTCATCCACATCAAGTGCATCGGTGGTAATCGCGGTATTGATATCATCGCTAACGCCACAGGTCACTTCAATGGCTTCGGGATGGCCCTGTTCATTCTGCACAAAGACGAATTCCTTGCCTTCGCTTCCTGCCGGCGGCATCCACCCATCAGGACGCCAACGCAAGGCCGCGGCGGGCACCAAAAGCGCATCTGTGGGCGATTCCGCGAGGATGAAGCTGACATTTGCTGTGAGGTAGGGGAGCAAGAGCGAATCGGGATTTTCGGTGGCCACTTCAACGGTGTAAGTCACCACGTTGGAGCTCATAGAGGCATTCAAACGAATACGTGCCACTTTACCTTCAAATTTGCGTTCGGGGAAGGCATCCACCGTGAACTGAACGCGCTGACCAATCTTGATTTCGCCGATGTCGGCTTCGTTGACCGGTACCCAAATTTCAATCTTACGCAAGTCTTTTGCCACGAGGAAGAGCGAGGGCGTGCTCATCGAGGCCGTCACCGTCTGACCGATATTCACGCGACGGTCAATGATAATGCCGTCCACCGTGGAGAGAATGTCGCAGTAGGAGAGGTTACGCTCTGCCTTTTCAAGTTGTGCCTGAGCCTGTGCGATGGCGGCTTCCGCCTGCTCAATCTTCGCATCGCCCACCTTGAGATTGGCCACTGCCACTTCGTAAGCGCTGAGATAGGCATCAAAATCCTTCTGGGAGACCGCGTCCCCCACGCCGAGCTGCTGAGCGCGCTTCCATTCACGTTCTGCCTGACGTAATTTTGCGTTCAATTGCGCCACATCGGCCTGTGCACCCGCGAGTTGTGCCTTTGCCGTGGTGAGATTGGCCTTCGAGATGGTAACTTCGGCTTTGTAGGTCACATCGTCAATGCGCGCCAAAAGTTGCCCCTTGCGCACTTCTGAGCAGTAGTCCACCTCTTTGCCATTGGTGTCGGTGCCAAACTTCATAATCTGCCCCGTCACCTGCGCACCGATATCAATCAAATCCTCGGGCTCAATCGTGCCTGTGGCCAAAATCGTCTGCGTGGCCTGACCACGTGTTACGGGAGATGTCTTGTAGGCGATTTCCACCTGTGTCGGTTTGGGGCGCTTGTAAAACCACCAATAGGCACCTCCTCCAACGAGTACCAACACGACCAAAAACGTAAGAAATTTCCGCATTGCAGTGCCCTTTCTCTGTGCGTTTACCTGCGCGGACGCGCGTAAAATTAAAAACGAACAAACCAAATTGGTTGCCCTGACAGGAATCGAACCTGCGCAAACGCGGTTTAGGAAACCGCTGCTCTATCCACTGAGCTACAGGGCAGTATTTGCTATAGTATCGCACATTCGTAGCCATCCGTAAAGAGGCTAATCGGGCTAAAAATGGCCTGCATTATACAAAGAGCCCCTCCAAAACGCAACGAAATTCGTAATTTCCCATCATTTTTATGAAAAATCAACCAGATTCCGCGAAAATTTCCCCCATTTTTACACTTTTTTGAGAGATCTGTCCGTTCATCTTTTTCAGAGGATTGTACCCTTTTGGGGCGCGCTGTTTTTATTCTTATGCCATTGCATTCCAACGGATTATTTTGACGGATAAAAGTCATTCAAAAAATGCAGGATGGAAAGATGCAGTAGGGTAAATACAGAGCCTTATGTTAATTTTTAGAATGCAATTTAGTTCTAAATAAGTAATTAAAAATCAATGAGATAAGCGTTTTGACTTAGTGTTCAAAATAGAATGACAATCTGAAAATGGGGATGTGAAAAGAATCAAGCCGACCCTTGCAGTAAAATCCTCGCTCGATAGCGATTGGGTTCAGAGCCTCTATGGGCGTGCGAACCTCACGGAGGAGTCGGCTTTAATGTGCGTGATTGTCTCAAATCTTAACGAAAAAATCTATGAGCAGAGGGGTGGTGTGTGGGGTTGAAAAAAGAAGGTGGAAAAACAAGTGGTTTGCGTGTGCGTTGTCTTTCTTTATATGTTATAATAACTCTCCATTTTTTAGTTTTAAATTTTGAAGGCGTTTAGGGTATGGCTCCGCGTAAAAAACGTGCTGATTCTTCACAGGCTCCTCGTTCGCTAGCAGATGCGGCGGGTGAGGCGCCTTTGCGTCGTTCGCTTCCGCAGGATTTGGAGGCAGAACGTGGTCTGTTGGGTTCAATTTTGATTGACTATGAACGTGTTTGGGATTTGTGCCAGATGCGTGGTGTGGTGGTTGAGGCTTTTATGGAGCCTGCGCATCGGAGTATTTATGCTGCGATGGAACGCTTGGCGCGTAATGGTCAGCCGTTAGATGGGATTACGATTGACCATCAGTTGCAGGCGGCGAAGGAGTCGGAGATGGTCGGTGGCCTTCCGACGTTGATGGCGCTGATGGAGCGCACCCCGACGAGTGCGCACGCTGGCTATTACATTGACTTGGTGATGGCGCAGTATATCCGCCGTAGCGTATTGGGTGCGTTGCGTGAGATTGAGGAGCGTGTCTACGATGCTTCACAGGGCGTTGACTTCTTGTTGGGCGCTGCAGAACAAACCATTTTGGGTATTGGCGAGGGGCGTGATCGCCGCGCCACGGTGGTGGACTGGAAGACTTCGGTACAGTCTACGTTGTCGATGTTGACGCGTCATTTGGAGTCGCCAGGTGAACTTTCGGGTATCCCTACGGGCTTTAAGGCGTTGGATAATCAGTTGCGCGGTTTGCAGAAGGGTGCGATGATTGTCTTGGCAGCGCGTCCGTCGATGGGTAAGACGTCGTTAGCGATGAATATCGCCGAATGCGTGGCCCGCGGCCGTGACATCAATGGCATTCCGATGCGCACGGGTGGCAAAACCCATCCGAAGCGCGGTGTTTTGGTCTTCTCGTGCGAAATGCCGCAGGTGCAGTTGACGACGCGTATGCTGTGCGGTATGGCTGAAATTTCGGCTCGCGAAGTGGAACGCGGCGGCCAGTTCATCAAGAAGAGTGTGGTGTTGCCTAAGTTGCAGGCGGCTGCGCGAGAATTGTGCGAAATGCCCATCTACTGTGATGACCAAGGTGGCTTGGACGTGATGGAATTGCGTGCGCGTGCTCGCCATGCCTGCAAGAAGAATCCGATTGAATTGATTGTGATTGACTATCTCCAGCTCTTGGGGCACCGTGAGTTTGCCCAACAAGGTCAGCAGGTGATGGTCTCGAAGATTTCTGGTGAAATTAAGGCAATGGCGAAGGAATTGAATGTACCTGTCCTCGTCTTGTCTCAGTTGTCGCGTGCGAATGAACAGCGCGGCGGCGATGAAAAACCAAAGAATTCAGACTTGCGTGACTCTGGTGCTATCGAACAGGACGCTGACGTAATTATGTTGCTCCGCCGTCCCAGCTTCATGAGCTCGCGTGTGCCTGAACATGATGATCCGCTGCTTGCGATTGTGGACGTGTCCAAAAATCGTAACGGCGCTACGGGTGAGGTCCGCTTAAACTTCAATGGCTCAATTACGCGTTTCAAAGATCGTGTTGAAACAAACCCTGAAATGCTTTCGGGGGATATGGTGCCTGCTGATGACCCTCCCACGCTTTAAGTTAGGAATAAACCATGATTAAGAAAGTATGTTTATTACTTTTGGTCTCGCTCGGTGTTTGGGCGCCTACGTGGCTGCGCGCTCAAGCTGAGGCGATGGGCCCGGTGATTACGGTGAGCGCTGTGCAAGTGCGCGCTGAGGACACCTTTGGCGTTGACCCCGCTGAGGCGGTGCTCGCGATGTGTTCGGTGCAGGCTGGCTACAGTGCCCAACAGTCCGCTGTGCAGCAGGCCATCAGTGCAGACGTTAAAGCGCTCCTCTCAACGCCCTTCTATGCAAAGGCCGACGCAATGTTAGGCATGGATGAACAGGGTAACTGGGTGGTGGAATACGTCGTGAGCCGCCGTGCGCAGTTGGCTGATAATCCTGCAATCGATGGCATTGATGGCGTAATGCGCTTGGGTAAGGCTGAAAACGCGATTAAGTTGGTGCGAAATGACCGCATTGACGATGCTATCGCTGCCGCCGCCGCTGGCCGTTTGCGCGCAAAGCTCGAAGATGATGGCTATGTGAATGCGAAGGTCCACTTTGATATTCGCCATGCTGAAGCTCCGGGTTACGCCTTTTTGACCTTCCTCGTCGATGCCGGTGTGGAACGTTCCATTCGCGATTATTGCATTGAGGGGAATACCGCCTTTGACCACGATACCTTGGCTTCTGCATTCGGTTGGATGCCGATTTACAACCCCATTAGCTGGTTCACCGACTTCCCTGTGAGCGATCCGAAGTTGGACGATGCCCGCGCCGCAATGACCGATGTCTACGTGAAGGCTGGTTATTTGGATGCTGAAATCAGCACGCCTGAATTGCGCCAGATTGAGGGCAAGCGTGAGGGCCGTTGTGACGCCGTCTTTACGGTGGTGGAAGGTGACCTCTACACTGTGGGTGACGTGACCGTAGCGGGCGCGCAAACCTATCCTACGGCCGTCTTGGAATCGATTGCACGCGTAACCTTGGAGGCGAAGGAGTCTCGCGTCGCTTCTGCAGAAAATTTGGAGGCAATGCGTCACGCGGTGGCCGAATACTACGGTTCGCGCGGCTATGTGGATACCTTTGTGGAGGTGCAATTGGTGGCCCGTGCTGATACCCCAATCGTGGATGTGACTTACAATATCCGCAATGAGGGTGAACAGGTCCGCATTCGCAATATCGAAATCCGTGGTAATGCCATCACGCAGGATAAGGTGATTCGTCGTGAATTGGTGATTCAGCCCGGTGAATACTACGATAGCCGCTTGATTGAACGTTCCGAAGCGCGTGTGCGTAACTTGAACTACTTCACCGAAGAAAGCGGCGTCTCGTCGTTCACGGTGAAAACGGATAACCCTGGCGAACGCGATCTCGTGTTTAATGTGCGTGAAGAGCGCACCGCTGAATGGGGCCTTGGCGCAGGTGCAAGCACCGTCGATAGCGTCTTCGTCTTCGCAAAGGTGGCGCAGCGTAACTTTGACCTCTTTAACCCCTCCAACGGTTTCCGTGGCGGTGGTCAGCGCGCAAGTGCGAGCGTGGAAGCGGGTAATCGTCGTCAGACGGTGGACTTGGCTTGGACGCAACCTTGGCTCTTTGATATCCCCTTGTCGTTCACGGTGAATGCTTACCGCCGTATGCGTTGGTATGACCACTATGACGAAATCCGCACGGGTGCAGCCTTTACGCTTTCGTGGAAGCCTGTGCCGATTCCGTCGCCGTTTGGCGATTTGCAGTTGGACCGTATCGGTTTGCGTTACACTATTGAACAGATTCGCTTTGATGACGAAGATAGCGGCGTGTGGTACACCCGCGATGGTGATGCCTTTAGCTTTACCGATATGGATGATGGCATCAATAGCAAGTTCCGCGTCTTCTGGAGCGAAAACCATCGGAATCGTCCCTTCTTCCCGACCTCTGGCTGGGAAAGCGAACTCTATGCCGAAGTGGGCGTGGGTGGCGATGCGAAGGACTATGCCTGGGGCTTCACCTACTCGAAGTGGTGGGACGTTTGGTTTGACCATGTTGTCTTGACGCGTTTCCGCTTTGACACTGTGAAGGCTTACGATGGCGAAGTGCCGATTTATGACCGCTTCTTCATCGGTGGTGGCCGCACAGTGCGTGGTTTCGAATTCCGTGATGGTGGCCCGAAGGCTTACACGGGTAAGGATGGCGCTGGCGATCACGTCGGTATCGGTGGCGAAACGCGTTGGTGCGCTACGCTCGAATACACGATTCCGTTGGTCTCTTCGCTCGGCTTTGCAGTCTTTACGGATATCGGCTCTGCTAGCGATAGCTTCTGTGATGTGAGCGACGACTTACTCTGGTCTGCAGGTTGCGGTCTTCGCTTGAATTTGCCGGGCTTCCCGATTCGCTTGGATGTGGCCTTCCCGATTACCAATGATGACGATACTGAAGAAGAAACCTTCACCTTCTGGATCGGCGTGGATTAATCTGAGCCCTGTGATTGAATGTTAATTTTGAAAGGAAAAAAGATGAAAAAAGTATTCGCCTCTGTTTTCGCCGCCTTTGTCGCAATGACCGTCTCTGCCGGTGGCATCGCTGTGATTGATATGGAACGTATTCTCGAAGCTCACCCGAATACGCCCAACGATAAGAAGTTGTTGGAAACCACCTTGGAAGATTACAGCGAAGAACGCGATGCCTTGCGCGCTGCCTTGGATGAAAAGCAGGCCGCCCTCGAAAAGATGGTGCAGTCCGCGCAGAATCCCATGCTCGCCCCCGCAAAGGTCGCTGAATTGAAGACCAAGTGCGAAAAGGCCTTTAAGGAACTCGAAGACCAGCGTATGAAGGCCGAAACGCAGATGCAGTCGCGCAGCCGCGAACTCGCAGAATTGGAACGTCGCTTGATTAAGCGCACGTCTGAGGCTGTGATTGAACAGTTGCAGGTCTACGCGAAGGAAAAGGGCTACGATGCTGTGGTCTATAAGAACATGGTCCCTTATGTGACCGCTGAATTGGATATCACTGACGAAATCATCAAGATTTGCGGTGGTACGCCTGCCGTCACTGAAGAAGAACCGCCCGCCGCTGAGGCCCCCGCCGCAGAAAAACCTTTGTCTGCCCCCGCAAAGTTCGCCACCGCTGGCGAATTGGCCGCAGATGAAGTAAAGGAATGAAATGTCACGCGCAGTGGTCAATGGATCACTGCGACGCTTAAAAAGAAAGTAATATCATGTCTCACGAACTCGAAGAAGGTTTGAAGCTCACGCTTGATTTCACAAAGATCGCAAAGGTCGCCGCAAATATTAAGGAAGACAAGGATAACGTCATTCCTGTGGCCATTCAGCACGCCGATACGAAGGAAGTGATTTTGCTCGCTTACACGAATCGCCAGGCAATGGAATTGACCTTTAAGACGCGCACGTTGACCCTCTGGTCGACTTCCCGTAATGTCCTCTGGGAAAAGGGAAAGACTTCTGGCGAAAGCTTTGAGGTCTTGGAAGCACGCGTCAATTGCGAACAGAATTCCTTGGTCTATTTCGTCCGTCCGCGCCGTAGCAATATCTGCCACACGAAGAATAGCGCTGGCGTCCCGCGTAACTGCTACTATCGTTCCGTCAATATGGACGATGGCGAAACCTTGACCAATCTTGACCCGTAAGTCGACGCTTGCCGCTGCAGTTCCCTTTCAATGGCACTGTCGTGAAGGATAAAATGCCTCTCCGCGCCAGCCGCTGAAAGGATGCCGCAGAAGCCGCCCGTCGCGCCGTCATTCATATGTCGCCATTAAATGACAATGACTGGTCCTCAGCCCACCGCCTTTTTGGGGATGGTGGGCTGAGTATTGTTTTGCCTTGTCATAATTTGGTGACATCGGTCGTCGAACACTTAACGCAGTTAAATGCGCGCTTGGCTGAAAAGCACTTCCCGTACCAACTCATCCCCGTCGATGACGGCAGTACTGATGGCACGGGTGAGGCGCTTCAGGCGTTGGCCGCGCAGCTCCCCTCGGTCCAACCCATCTGCTTCCCTGAGAATCGCGGAAAGGGTGCCGCTGTCTTAGCGGGCGCGCAGCGTGCGCAGTATGCGTGGGTGCTCTTGTTGGATGGCGATTTTGACTTAGATCCGATGACCTTGCCTGCCTTTTGCGATGTGGCCGAATCCTCCGGTGCCGACATCGTTACGGGAAGTAAATTGCATCCCGATGCGCAGGTCAATTACCCCTTGCGCCGTCGCCTCTGTAGTGCGCTCTACCACGGCTTAACGCGCCGCTGCTTGCAGTTGCCTGTGCGTGATACGCAGAGTGGAATGAAGTTGATTCGCCGCGAGGCACTGGCATACGCGACCGACCGCGTACTGGTCAAACGCTTTGCCTTCGATTTGGAGTTGCTCGCGGTGATGAAGGGTGGCGGTTTTACCTTTGCGGAGGCGCCTGTGCGGATTGATTTTGGATTGCGTTGGGGCTGTGTTTCGCCGCGGGTCTTGTGGCGCACATTGATTGACACCTTTGCCATCGCCTACCGTTCGCGCTTGTTGCACTACTACGAGGGCCTAACGCCCTTACCGAAGGTCCCCGAGGCTGCCGAGGGGCCGTGCTTCAGTTTGATTGTGGCGTGCCCTGGAGATAGCGCCGTCTTGCGTCGTTTGATTGACGCCTTAAAGGTGCAAACGTACCGCAATTTCGAAGTCATCTTCTTGCCAGACCGCCTCTTGGTGCGCCCAGAGGTCAATTACCGCTTTAAAATTGTGGCCACAGGCCCCGTGCGCCCCGCTCGCAAACGTAATATGGGTGCTGTCGCCGCCAAGGGCGATGTCCTCGTCTTTATTGATGATGACGCCTATCCGCGTGAAGATTGGCTCGCCAATGCCGCCGCACGGTTTACCCACCCCGAAATCCATGCCTTAGGTGGCCCTGGCTTAACGCCGCCGGATGACCCGCCCTTGGCCCAATTATCTGGCGCTATCTTTGCTTCGCCCTTGGTTTCGGGTAATTTCCGTTGCCGTTACTTTATTCAGGGACCCTTGCGCCGCGTGGAGGATTTCCCGAGTTGCAATCTCTTTGTGCGCCGTGAGGTCTTTGAGGCTGTGCGCGGCTTCCGTGAGGATTTCTGGCCTGGAGAAGATACCCTCTTGTGCGCAGATATCCAACAAAAGGGCTACGCTTTATGGTACGAACCGCGTGTGGTCGTCTATCACCACCGCCGCCCAGTCTTAGGTCCGCACTTGCGTCAGGTGGGGCGTTATGCCTTGCATCGCGGCTACTTTGCCCGTCGCATCGGTCTGAATTCGCGCCGTATTTCCTATATGTTGCCCAGCCTCTTTGTCTTGGGCTTAGTCTTGGGCCTGCCCGCGTGCTACGCATTACCGCTCCTATGGTGGGGCTACTTGCCTGTCGTAACGCTCTACCTCGTCCTCACGGGCTTAGATGCACTCTTAGAATCGCCTGCCATGCGTTACGTGCCCACCTTCTGGGTGGGGTTAGTCGCTACCCATCTGTGGTATGGCATCCGCTTTTTACAGGGCGTCGTATCGCGTCAAATGCCATGTGGCGTGATTGACTTTGATCATCGTTGAATTTGAAAGGAGCCAACATGCGTTGGATTGGTCCTCATGTCTCTGCTGCCGGAGCTCCCGCTGCCGCCATTAAAAACGCCCTCGCCGTCGGCGCCACAGGGTTCGCCTTGTTTGTAAAAAACCAACGCCAATGGATTGGTAAACCCCTCGCCGCCGCAGATGTCGCCGACTTCCGTCAAGCCATGACCGAGGCCCCTTATCTGCCAGGACAGGTCTTACCGCATGCCGGTTATTTGATTAACTTGGCCAATCCCGATTCTGAGATGCACCAGAAGAGCATGGGCTCCTTCTTAGATGAATTGCACCGCTGTGAAACCTTGGGCCTCGATCGCCTCAACTTGCACCCAGGTTCGCACTTAAACAAACTTTCCATTGAAGCCGCCTGTGATCGCGTGGCAGAGAGTATCAACCGCGCCCTCGCCGAAACCACTGGCGTCACCGTCGTCATTGAAAACACCGCCGGTCAAGGCGCCTACCTCGGCTCCAAACCAGACGAATTGCAACGCATCATCGCGGGCGTCAATGACAAGACACGTATCGGCTTCTGCATCGATACCGCACACACCTTCGCCGCAGGCTATGACCTCCGCGATGAAGCGCAGTTTGACGCCTTCTTCAACGAACTCGACCAGAAGATTGGCCTCAACTACCTCCGCGGCATGCATTTGAATGATTCAAAGAGCGCCCTCGCCTCCCACCATGACCGACACGAATCCCTCGGCCAAGGATACCTCGGTTGGGCCCCCTTCGAACGCATCGCCCGCGACCCCCGCTTCGAAAACATCCCCCTCATCCTCGAAACCCCAGACGACACCCTCTGGCCCGAAGAAACCACCCGCCTCCTCAACGCCTAATGACAGTGGCGCAGCCGCCTTGCGGAGCACCCTAAACACACGGGGTGACGCGCCTTTTTGTGTCTTTTGTGTGTTTTGTGGTTTCTAAAATTCGTCGTTCTGCCGCGCAGCGGCCCAGCGCAATCTATTCGTGTAATTCGTGGTTCCCCTAAATTCGCAGTTCCCGTAAACATGGGGTGAAGCGCACAGCGCTTCCGCGGGGGGCGCGTAGCCCCCGTCTATTCGCAACCGCCACCTATTTTTTTGGGTGGTTTTAAATCTGCTGTGGTTCTTACCGATATGCGCGGATGGAGTAGGCGTGGGAACCAAGGGAAGTGGGCGCAGGGCAAGAGAGAGTGGCGATGAAAGGCGAAGATGTGTCAGAACGGCTAAAGGTCACGGCGCCATCAAAGAGCACAGAGTGTTGATTGAGGAGAAGCTGGATGAAGAGCGTCTTTGAAAGAGAGGTGTTGTCCTCGGGGAGATGAAGGGTGAGAGAGAAAGTCAGTGCATCTGAAACGAGAGAAAGCTGTGAAATACCGAAGTGATATGGCGGGAGCGTCATCCCCTGATCACTGGGATGAAGCGGCAAGTCCAACGCCATTGCGGTGGATTGCGTGGAAGACGAGGCATAGTTGAACTGGAGTTGATTACAAGTGACGACGCCAGAAAAGGAGAGACAGCCGGAAGCGTCAGACATTTGAGGAGACGAGAGCGAATTGGAAGCATTGGTAAAACACGCGGCGGGAAAGTGCGTTTTTGGGGGAAGCCCATAAAAAGTGGCACGACTTGGAGAACGAATCAAGCCGCCAGAGAGAACGGGAGAAGCGGCGGAGGAGAGCGATTCGAAATGTGCGCTATTGTAAGCGTAAGTAGTGTCGTAGGGGGCGGACTTGGAAGAGAGAGAAGTAGAAAAGGGGGCGTCACCAGCGGTGAGGATTTGGCCAGCAGAGAGAGAAAAAGAGGAACAATCAAAGAGCGGAGAAACGGAAGGATTAGAGAGAGACGCGTAAGGGCAGATTTGAGAGATAAGTGTCGCTCCAGAGAGAGAGAGGGAGTGAGCGGAAATGAGAGAGGGAATGCGAGCGGAAGTAGGATCCTCGACAGCGGCGAGCGTGATGACCCCACTTTGGAAGACGATGGACGTATGAATGGAAGCCAAGAGCGGCGGCGGAGTTGCCTCGGGATAAAGCGAAGTAGCATTTAAGCACCCCCGCAAGAAGAGGGTATTAGGACCGGGAGACGCCACCGCCTCTGCAAAGATCACCTTCGCCCCCCCATTGACATAAATGGCGGGGAGGGATTTGTTGGTGGCTGTGGCAGTGATGCGGTTGGGGCCTTTGAGGTGGAGGTGGAGGGTGGTGTTGCTGCCGATCTCAAGGGGAAGGGTCTGGGGGTTTAGGTGGCAGTGGTTGAGCTCAAGGGTGGCATCTGCTGTCGTGGTGATTGTGGCATTGATGGCTCGTCCTGCCGTGGTAACTTCGTAGTTTCCTGTGGTCTGGATGAGGTATGCTTTCCCTTCTTCTAACAGGGTGCATGTTCCCGCTTGCAGTGGTTCGCGTGCTCCCCATATCACGCTTCCACAATAGAGGGCTAAACAGAGTAGTGCCCATGTCTTTTTCACGGGGTGGTCTCTACCTTCTTTGTTTCGTCTAAAACCACTTCAATCGCTGCTGCAAATGCTGCTTCTATCGTTGCTTCGGTCTCTCCAAATTGGTCAAAAATGGCTTCTACTTTCGCTTCCATCTCTGCTTTCATCTCTGCTTCCGTTTTCACTTCCGCATTCTCATTCACTTCCGCTTCTACTTGCGCTTGCGTGTCTGCGGTGCTTTGTTTGGGGATAAATTTTTCAATAAGCAATGCACAGAAAACGATAATTAGGATTGTGGGCACTACATAGGAGATGTAAATGCGCAAAGCATTGGAGAAGCGCCACCCGTTTCCCGTATTGGCTTCTTTAAGGAAGTTGGCCCAACCCCAGTAGCGTTTGCTGGTGCAGAAGATGAGGATGGCGAGTGAGCCTAATGGGAGGGCTACGTTGGAGACGAGGAGGTCTTCTAATTCGAGGATGGTGGTGCCTTTCCCGAGGGGTTGGACCCAGTTGAGGAGGTTGGGCCCAAGGGCGCAGGGGATGCAGAGGAGGAGCAGGAGGGGGGCGGTGCGCAGGATGGCTTGTTTGCGGGTGCAGTGGCGTGATTCCAAAGTCGGAGGCCAAGCGGTCTTAGG
>JAZRAG010000067.1:0-2083 GCA_045634445.1 Candidatus Spyradenecus sp.
TAACGTTGCCCTCTGGCGCGACACGTATTACAATGCGTGATAGCCAAGGACGTACAGCGAGTATCACAGGAACTGCTGTTACGCCTGAATATCATACCTATGGCGCGAATTGGCATCAAGTGAATTATGGTTCGCCAGAAGGTTTGCGTTGGACGAAGACCTTCACCGATGGGCTTGGACGCACGATTCGTACCGAAACTGCAGGTGCAAATGGAAGTGTTATTGTTTCGGAGAATACCTACAACGAGAAGGGGCAGCTTGTTCAAACGGTGACGACAGGCGAGGCGCCGATTGTTTATATGTATAATGCGTGGGGTGAAGTCATTGCAACGCAACGTGGCGAACGCATCCCACAGGAGACGTCTTCTGCATACATCCTCATTGACGGAGAAGTGTGGCAAGAGGAAGTCAGTCGTTTGGGGGATTTGGAACAATGCCGTTATACCGATGTTGAAGGCTTTACTCAAGTAGCAACCGATGTGCGTGGTAATGAGACTGTTACGGAGTTGACCATTGATGGTGCCGTACAGACGACAACAACGACACTGCCAGGGATAACCAATCCGCAGACAAGTGTTTCTGTAGATGGGGTGACCGTGAGCGAAACGGATACCGCAGGTGTTACACAGACAATGAATTACGATGTCTATCGTCGCGTGATTTCGCACATGGATGGGCGCAATAATATCACCACGCGTGCCTATGATGCGTTTGGACGCTTGGCTTCTGTTACGGATGCCGCGGGGGCGATGACTACTTATACGTATGACAGTATTGGAAATCTGTCTGTTATTACAAATGCGCTTGGGAATGTCATTACCTACGCGTATGATCTTCGCGGAAATAAGATTTATGAAGGTGGCGCAACGTATCCCGTGGTCTATGAGTATGACACCTTTGGGCGCAAAGTTAAGATGACGACCTTCCGTGAGGAAACAGAGAATGCCGAAGGGGATGTGACCACATGGTCCTATGATGAAGCAACCGACGGACTCTTGGCGAAGATATACGCTGATGGCGTGGGGGTGACCTACACGCTCACGGATGACGGTAAGACAGCCACGCGTACCGATGCCCGCGGTAAGGTGACAACTTACGCTTATAATGATTATGGCGAATTAGTGTCGCAGGATTACTCGGATGACACCATCGATATCGCAATGACCTATGATAACTTGGGTCGTATCACTCAAGTGGCAGATGCCGCAGGTGTCACGACCTTTACCTATAATCAATATGGTGAATTGGAATCGGAAGCGAATCTCAAGACCTTGACGCGTCATTACGATGAACTTGGGCGTAATGTGGGGTGGACATTGGATGGTTCGCGTAAGAATATTATTCAGTATGACAATGCAACGGGTCGCTTGTATCGGATGCAAGTCGGTGGCGCGTGGTTTACATGGAGTTATTTGCCTGGAACGAATTTGAAGTCGCAGCTCACCTATGGCGGTTCAGGCAACACCACATGGGAATACGAGCCGAATCGTGACTTGCTGACCCGTGTGAAGAATACCATTTATGGCGCGGTGGCTTCGCAGTATGACTACACGAATGATATCGGTGGTCGTCGTACGCAGATTGGTAAGTCAGGCTCCATGATGGCACAAAATGAAGTGCAGGACTATGGCTATAATACCCGTGATGAGTTGATTTCGGGGCAGGGATTGACCTACAATTACGATGACATTGGCAATCGCACCACGGCCGAAGGGAAGACTTACACCGCTAATAATCTGAATCAATACACCGCCATTGATACTTTTGCGCCACAGTATGATGCTGATGGAAATCAAACTTTGATTAAAACATCAACTGGCGTGTGGTCTGTCACCTACAATGCCGAAAACCGTCCTGTACGCTGGGAATGTGGCGACACGATTGTCACGATGGACTTTGACCGCATGGGCCGCCGCATCTTCTACAAGGAAGAAGTCGCAGGAGAAGTGGTCAAACACCATCGTTTTGTCTACGACAACTACCTCTGTGTACAGAAATTGGATGCATTGAATAACAATTCGCAGATTAACCTCTTTGTTTGGGACCCGACCGAACCGATCGCCACGCGTCCGCTTTTCACCCA
>JAZRAG010000068.1:0-4216 GCA_045634445.1 Candidatus Spyradenecus sp.
GGCAAGGGTATCCACCAAAGATGTCTGGCGTTAATGGTAAGCACCACCCTCGGCCATCAGCCAATGCAAAAGCACAGAAAGAAGCCTCATGAGCTTCAAAAAGGGCGATGCCAACCTGATTTGTTTGCAAGAGGGCTTGAGCCACATCCTTTGCTTGCGCATCGGTTGTAATCTCGCTAAAGGCGTAGGTTATCTTTGGTGTGGCGGGGGTGTCAAAGTCAAAGGCGGCTTGTGCTTCTGTAGCTTCAAGGGAGATGCCAAGCTGTTGGGCCAACTTCTTGAGTTCGTAACGCTTTAAAATCGGCGCCAAAGTCTCCGCATTTGGTGTCGGCACACGCAAATCATTCCATGAGAACTCCATCGGCACGTCGCGGACAATCGTGACTAATTGCTTACTGAGTAACGCCAAGTCGCGATGTTGTTGGAGTAAGGTGCCAGTTTTCCCCTTGATAGAGGGTGCTGCATCTAACAGGGCCTCCAAAGAGGGGTATTCACTTAAGAGCTTAATGGCGGTTTTTTGTCCAACGCCTGGCACGCCAGGAATGTTGTCGCTACTATCTCCTGCAAGCGCAAGGTAGTCAATCATACGGTCTGCGGAGGGAATTTGCCATTGCGTTGCGATTTCTGCAGCCGTGAGCGGTTGGGGGTCGCCAGGACGATAGATAGAGATGTTTTCTCCCGCGAGTTGGCCCAAGTCCTTATCGGGCGATGCTACGATGACCTCAAATCCCTCTGCGGCACCTCGTGTAGCCAATGTGCCTAAGACGTCGTCAGCTTCATATCCTTCCACTTGAATCAAAGGAATACCCCACGCAGCCGCGAGTTCTTGAGATTGAAGAATAGCTGCTGCGATATCCTCAGGCATCTTTTCGCGTTGCGCCTTGTACTCTGGATAGAGTTGATGCCGAAAGGTGGCGGTGGGGCTTTCCATCGCAATTGCCAAGTGGGTCGGCTGGAACTTCTTAATCATCTGTTCCAATGTGGAGGCGAGCAAGGAGAGCGATGAGGTGTTGATGCCCTCGGCAGTACGACGCGGTTTACTCAGAAAGACGAAATAGCCACGATACAAAATCGGCATGAGGTCAATGACGATGAGTTTTCCGTTAGGGGTGTTCATGGCGTAATACTTTCAAATATGAGGGGATTAAGCATCGCAAGATGTGGCGGATTGCCATGCGTTTGCGAGCGTTTCAAAGGTCTGCGTGAGGGGTTCTTTGGGCATTTGCAACTTTAAATGACGCTGCAAAGTGGCAACGAAGCGTTCATTTTCGCAGTCATCATAGATGCAGTGCTCTGGGTAAAGGGCGAGATAGAGTCCCATTGGCGTGGAGTCGTGTGGCAGACGCTTGGCCCAACCGAAAGGAAGCGCATAGTCTCGTTCAATGGCTGCGAGAAAGAGTGCGTGATCAGTGGTCCAGAAGGGGTCTGGCGTCATAGGAAAAGTGCGGTGAAAGCGACGACGTTGAGCGCCGCGATTCCATCGCCAGATGACGATTATCAAAAGTGCGATTACGCCTGCCCAAATGGTAAAGTGGAGCCAATCGTTCATACCAGAGGCCCCTTCTTGTAGCGTTTAAGTAGCGTTGTGCAACGAAATGCTGCGCGAGTTTTGCGCAAGGGACGAGCCCGTTTTAGCGGTGAAGTCGGCGAGAGTGTTTCGCGACCTTCTAAGATGTCAATAACACGCTGTTGCACGGCGACGAGGTTATCGGAGTTCAGTTTGGGGTCTTCAATTAAGAAAATCTCACCCGTGGGTTTGAACTCATAGACACGCGTAAGAGGTCCATCGGCTTGTTGACGCACATCGCGTTCGATGAATTGTTTATTGCGTTCAAGCAAAATGGAAAGGATATAGATTACGCCGATATCATCGCGTTGTTCACGGGCGATGAGCTTACGCAAGAGTTGAATGGCGGTTTCTTTTCTGACGGGTTCTTCTTTACGCGCGGAACGCGTAGATTCTGCGGGTACTTTAAAAGACCACGCGGCAGAGGTAAAGACGCCATCTTTGTTGGGATGTTGCTTGAAACATGTAGGACAAAGATCCTTTCGCAGAAAGCCCTCTTCAGTGCGGATAAGCAAGGTATGCCCTGTCATCTGCGGAGAAAAGGGCTTCTCACAGTCTGAACAAACTACTGCACGTGGGCGAATATTCCAATCTGCCATGATTCGTATCCTTAACGTCCAAACAAACCACGTAAGGCGTCTTCTAAGGCTTCTTCGCGTGCTTCCTTGTCGGGAAGTTTTGTTTTAATTCGCTTCTCCACCTTTTCTTGGAGGAGTTTGTCTAACTTTTCAGAGTACTTATCCTTCACCTTTTCAACAGCAGCCTCTGTCGCGACAGCCATTAAGGGCGAGGTGTCCACTTGAGGCTTTTGCACAGTGCCACGAATGGGCAACTCAACAGTCTTCTTGTTTTTAATCGACTTAGCAAGTGAACTGCCGAGGAGTTTTTCATTCACAGGTAGGCTCAATGTATAATCAATGGCTTGTGTGGAGAGATTAGTGGAGCCTTCGCAAGTGAAGGTAAACTCTTCAATTCGGAAGGAGATCGGTTCGGTTGTTAAAATGCCGTCCTCAACGGTTACTGCGAATTGCTTGTCCGTTAAGTACATCGTCTTATTCTTTGTGGTAAGTGCAGAAAGGACGACTTTTAAGGGGCCATTAGGCTGCAATTGGCAATCATTCGTCTGCAAAAGCAGGCGAGTATCTAACGTTGCAAGCGGATCGTCCGTGAGCGGCATGTACAAGGATTCACATGTGAGAGAGATGAATCCATCAGGCGCAGCAGAGTCGGTCAAAAGGGGATTGACGGCGCTTAAAAGCGCGTTGTAGAGCTCAGGGGTTAAGCGAACGCGATCAAGGATTCTACTATCCTTTTCCCACGTAAGGGTCATTGGTGTGGTGGTAAGGTTTAAGCGCGGCTTTAAGAAAAGCTTACCTTGATTGACATCTACATCGCCATTTGCGGTCACAACGCCATTGGCGAGATTCACTTTGACTTCGCCTTGTGGGACGTTTAGGCCTGGCACAGTGACTGCGTCAAATGCAATCTCTGCATTCGCTTTACCATAATTAATAATACCTGCTGCACCTTGAAGAACGGGTGCTTCGAAGGTGAAATTACGCGTATGACGTCCTGAGACTGCGAAGGTTTCGCGGTTCTTAGCGAGCGCGGGGATAATCGTAAAGAGCTTGTCAAAGTCGGGGGTTAGGGTGCCGTTAAGGGTGGCAATCCCTGTGTCTGCTACAAAGGTTCCCGCTGCGTCAAAAGCACCGCCATCGGTTGTAAACTGACACTGATTAATCGTTGTTTTTGAACCAGCTTGCTGAACATCCAAGTTGAGGTCAATCGGCAATGTAAAGGGGTCGGCGTCTGCCGTATCAATCGTAAAATCTTCTGAGGTGAATTTTGTCACCAAGTTAAACGTTTGATCCTGCTTTTTGGCAGTTACATTACAAGCGATATCACCCGAGAGCGAAAGGGGCTTTTCATCTTTTCCCCAAACGCGCCACTGATTAAGCACTTTTGCAGGCATAAGCTTACCTGTAAGCGTGGCATCCAAGGGCAATTGAGGCGTCAATTCGGTCACGGCAGAACCAGCGAGTTCTGCGATTGGAGTAATAAGGCTTATATTGGAAAGCGATAAGGCTTGTTCTTTCAGGGTAAAAGAAGCCTTTCCGTCTAACAAAGAGGCTTCCTTTATTTTCCATGAAGTTGTTTCCACCGTCATGTTTTGGAGTGCGAACGCAACGTTGGCGCGTAAATCCTTCAGTGCACCTGCGGCTGCGAGGTTCAAATAAAGATCGCCAGCGAGGGTCGCATTCTTCAAAGGTTCAGTGACCAAGTTCAGCGTGTTTGCGATTCCCCAATGACTTGAAAGTTTGAGTGATTTAAAAGTTTGCGCCATGGGATCAAGCGAATCCACCGTTAAGGAAAGGTCGCCAACTTCTTGTTTTTGACTTAGCACTTTCACATCCGCAGCTAAAGTTTGTGCCAAGGCCTTTGCGTTCAATTGCACATTTACGGGCTGACGCAAGGGATATTCGCCGATAAAGGGTTCAAAAGTGCTCCAAAACGCCGTGGAATCCAAGTACGCGGTTAAGTGACCATCTGTGAGTGTACCAGCGCCATTAACCTTAACACCTGGCAATTCTGCGTTTAACTTACGAATGGTGATTGCAAGTCGGATCGTAGCCATGTCGTTCTGTGAGC
>JAZRAG010000069.1:0-1167 GCA_045634445.1 Candidatus Spyradenecus sp.
GTGGTTGAGATTCGCTCAGGATTGAACCGCAACCTTCAAGATTTACAAGCTGTTAATACGCTGCATGTCACGCCTGAGCAATGGAGTGTGCGGGTCGCAGAGATGCTCCAAGTGCGGCGCGAGTTGCTGCGCGTAGAGTGGCGCGATGCAGCCCTGCGCATCAAGCATGTAGCGGAAACACCCTATCGCGTCTTGGAGTGGGACCAAGGCTTTCGCGAGGAGCCTTTCAGTAATGCGGTGGCGGCCTGTGCTAATGCAGAACGTACGAACAGCCCTTCTTATTCGGCCAGTTATTTCCAGATTTTGGGAGAAACGTTGGGTGCTGAATTGATGGAGGTGTGCTTGCCGCAGATGGATGGTGGACGGCTCCAAGGCTTTGTGGTGGGCACCTATGCGCTGCAGAACATCTTGAGCACTCAGTTGAGCAAAAACCTCACGCAAAGCCAAGAAGTGTCATTTACCGAGCCAGATGGCACGCGCTTGGCGCTGGTGGGGGCTGCATGGCGTGGCTCGCGCGTGTTCACCTCCCAGCAGTTACTGGATTTGCCTGGCAACACCATGGTGCTGCGTATGGACAGCTGGCACCGTGCACCCAGTGTGTTTCCTAATGTGATGACTGCCATGGTGACCGCCATGGCGATTGCCTTGGGATCTATTTTGGTGATCTTGGTGCGTGACAATCGGCGCCGTTTGCGTGCGGAGCGGGACTTGGGTGATGCGCTGGCCTTTCGCAAGGCGATGGAGGACTCCCTGATTACTGGCTTGCGGGCACGCGATTTACAAGGGCGCATCAGCTATGTGAATCCTGCTTTCTGCAACATGGTGGGTTTCAGCGCTGAGGAGCTATTGGGTCAAAGCTTTGCCCCATATTGGCCTCCCGAGCTGGCTGAAGCTTATGTCCGTCGGCAGGCACGTCGTTTGTCTGGCGTTACCCCTCCGCCCCGGGAGGGCCACGAGTCGGTGTTCATGCGCAAGGATGGCACGCGATTCCCTGTCCTGATTTTTGAGGCCCCGCTGATCAATGCACAAGGTCAGCAAACAGGCTGGATGAGCGCATTCATTGACATTACAGAGCAGCGCCACATGGAAGAGCTGTCGCGTGCCTCGCACGAGCGGTTACAGGCCACGGCACGCCTGGCGACTGTTGGGGAAATGGCTTCTTTGCTC
>JAZRAG010000070.1:0-33844 GCA_045634445.1 Candidatus Spyradenecus sp.
CATTGACGATGACGCCCTGGGAGTAGGGGCCGATGGCTGCGGGGGCTTTATCAGTAGAGATAACGTTCATGGTTTTTCCTTTCAAAATGAAAATTGCGTTAAATCAAAATAGAAACTACGTTTAACTTACGCTTTCAAATACTCTGCGAGGATTTGCGCGCCAGCTTCCACACACATGGGGCAGGGCGTCTTGGCTTCGCCTTTAATCTCGCGACAAGTTAACGCGCCAACCTTTTGAGCAAAGGCTGCCTTGATTTCTTCTGCGCGATCAGGGCACATGACAAGTGCGCCATGAAGTGCGCCACAAAGACCTTCAGGAGCGCGTCCACCACCGCAGGCTGCCATTTCAGCAATCTGTTCAGGGGTGCCGCCCGCCCCTTCCACAACGGCTTGTGCGCAGTTGTGCAGTTTGGGCACGGCGGTAAAGAGAGCTTGGGCTTTGGTCATTTATTCACCTCGCTTTTGCAAGAGGGCTTCCACAATGGCCACATCTTCAGGAGTGTCAACGCCCACGCCTTCATCGTCGCAACGAATCACACCAATGCGACCGCCGAGCCAGAGTGCACGAAGCTGCTCTAACGATTCGGTCATTTCAAGTGCGCAGGGCGGCGTGGTAATCAACTTCTGCAAGAAGTCACCGCGGTAGGCGTAGATGCCGAGATGGCGCCAATAGAGGCCAGAAGCGAGATCTGGCTCGCCATCGCGACGGCAGGGAATCGGCAAACGCGAGAAGTAAATCGCGCTATCATCTTCACGCAAAATAGCCTTTACAACCGTACGTGCCATCAACTGATCCATAGACTTGATGGGACAAGCTGCGGTGGCCATCTCTTCGCCAGTGCGAATCATGCGTTCTGCGAGCGCATCGATGAGCGCAGGATCCATCAAAGGTTCGTCACCCTGGATGTTGATGACAATGTCTTCAGGACCAGCCTTCGCTGCCACCGCGACGCGGTCAGTACCAGAAGGCAATTCGCTTGCGGTCATTACGACTTCGCAGTCAGCGCCAATGGCATCACGGATGCGTTCATCATCGGTAGCCACAAGGACGCGGTCCAAGCGTTTGGCGCGCTTGGCTGCTTCAACGACCCAAAGCACGAGCGGCTTACCCAAGATTGGGGTCAAGGGCTTGCCAGGAAAACGGGAACTTCCCCAACGGGAAGGGATGACACCAATTACTGCCATGACTTGATTCCTTTCAATTATTCAGGTTTCGCAGCACGGCCCATCAACATCATTACAGCATCTTCAGCCGTAAGATTTTCGTAGCACATGCGGTAAACCACTTCAGAGATTGGCATTTCAATGTGATATTCTGCGGCTAAATCGCGCAAGAGTTTTGCGTTGTCCACACCTTCAGCGACCATCTGCATAGAGCCCATAATGTCCTGAATCGTTTGGCCCTTTCCTAAGCGTTCGCCTACAGAGTGGTTGCGGCTATGAGTAGAGGTACAAGTTACGATTAAGTCGCCCACGCCTGCAAGGCCGCACAACGTCTGCGACTTTGCACCCATAGCAAGGCCCAAACGCATCATTTCAGCGAGGCCACGCGTCACAAGCGCCGCGCGTGTATTGTCGCCAAAACCGAAACCATCGCTCACGCCGACGGCAATAGCAAGCACATTCTTCACCAAACCGCCCACTTCAACGCCCAAGACATCGTCTGTAGTGTAGACGCGGAAACGCGGACCATTGAAGAGTTGCTGAGCTTCTACGGCGAGATCATGGTCTGCACACGCGCAGGTGACTGCCGTGGGAATACGGCGTGCAACTTCTTCTGCGTGCGAAGGACCCGAGAGCACGACAACGCGTTCGGTCTTTAAAGTCAATTCAGCCACTTCGCTCATGCGACGATGCGTTTCAGGGCAAACACCCTTCGTTAAGCTGATAATCAACGTCTTTTCAGGGTCAATCAAGGGTGCCACCTGTTCGCAGACAGGCTTGTAGAACTTTGAAGGCACCGCGAGTACCACGACATCTACGCCTTCAAGCGCTACCGTCATTTCAGCCGTCCACTGAATGGAGGGCTGGAAAGTGACGCCAGGTAAGTAGCGCGGGTTCTTCTGTGTGGTACGAATTTCTTCAATATAGTCAGCAAAAGGCCCCCAAACGGTCACTTGATGGCCGTAAGAGTCCAATAATTGCGCTGCGGCAGAACCCCAGCCACCATCACCGATTACAGCAATTTTCATTTCGCTTCCTCCTGCTGTGCACGCTTTGCATCACGCGCTGCACGCTGCTTTGCCGTGAAGGCAAAACGATTTTCAGTGCCCTTGCAAAGACGAACAATATTGGTACGATGCTTGAAGATGGCTAAAGCCGTTAAGAGGCTAATCAAAATGGAGAACCATGTTGGCACGCCCGCGTAGAGCGGAGACCAAACCACGCCACCTACGACAACTGCTGCTAAGCAGCTCGCAAGCGAAACATAACGCGAGGAGACAAAGAAGATTCCCCAACCCGCAAAGCCCAACAAGCCTGCTAAAGGCGCCACGCCAAAGAGCAAACCTAAGGCCGTAGAAACACCCTTGCCGCCCTTAAACTTTAAGTAGACAGGGAACATATGGCCCAGCATCGCAGCTGTGCCGCAAAGGACGCGCAAAAGCAATGTGGTCGCAGGCGAAACATCGTCAATCACCAACGCCGGCAAAAAGCCGCAGAGCGTGCCGAAGACGCCCTTCACCATGTCTAAGACAAAGGCCATGATGCCATACTTCGCGCCGATGCAGCGGAAGACATTGGTTGCGCCAATGTTCTTACTGCCGACTGTGCGCACATCAATGCCACGCGCTTTACCAATCATCAACCCAAAGGGAATCGCACCAGCAAGGTAGGCAATGGTTAAGGCAATTAAAGGCAAGCCAAAATCAATGGCAATTTGAGATAAACTCCAAGTAGCATTAGGTTCCATACATTTCCTTTACTTTGTGGGTTGATTCAAATAAGCGATGAGACCTTCAACCGCGAGCGCGTAACCCGTCAGTCCAAAACCTTGTAATTGCGCGACGCACACAGGCGCGGTGTAGCTCACATGGCGGAAGGCTTCACGTTTGTGTGTGTTTGAAATGTGTACTTCTACAGTGGGCACTTCGGCTGCTGCAATAGCATCACGGAGCGCTACAGAGGTATGCGTGTAAGCAGCAGGATTGATGATAATGCCATCATACACGCCACGCGCTGCACCAATCGCAGAGACGAGTTCGCCCTCAATGTCGCTCTGGAAAGCATCTAAAGATGCTTCTAAGCGTTCAGCCGTAGTTTTGGCCAAAGCTTCAGCATCAGCCAAGGTGAATGAACCATAGATGCCAGGCTCGCGCGTGCCTAAGAGGCGTAAATTGGGACCATTAAGTAAGAGTAGTTTCATAACACATCCTTAAAGATAAAAGCGATCCATCCAATAGGGGAGAATTTGTGCAGGGGTAATGTTACGTTCCAAATGAATGGAACACTGTTCTAACATCGTGAGGTTTTCCAAGAGACGCGCTAGGGAATAAGCTTTAGCACGGTTGAGCAAACACGCACGATATTCGGGAAAATTGAGCGGAATATCTGCAACATCACCTGCCGCATTTAAGTGCATCAAATCGCGCATCCAAAGTTCAAACGTCAAGAGAAGATCGCTTCGCCACGCCTTTACTTTCGCACCGATGAGTGCGCTAAGCGTTTCTTCATCATCAACAATTGGGCGACCTTTGCGCTCTTCTTTAACTTCCTTTTCTGCACGTGCTGCCATATCGTCTAAGACAGAGCATAATACTTCTGCTCGTACGGTGTCTAAGAGTGCAGATTTCTCTTGGATATTCGATAGCAAATTCAGCACAGTGGAATGCCACGGTTCGGCAAGTTTACGCATGCCTCCAGCGTTAATCACTTGGCAACGTGAAATAATCGTGGGCAAAACACTGCTTAGCGAGTCAACCAAAAGCAAGAAAAGTGTCTGCGGAGGCGGCTCTTCAAGTGTCTTTAAGAAAGAGTTGGCTGCCTCAGCCTTCATGCGATCTGCAGAAATGATGACAGGAATTTTCCACCCGCCCGAGAGTGCAGACTGTTGGGCCATTGGTAAGATGCGTTCTTGCATCATTTGAACGTCAATAATGCGGCTCTTCTTTTCTGGTTCAAACCACGGCATATCGGGGTGGGCATGTTCTGCAATGGCAGGTATATCGCCAATGAGTTGCTGCCCAATCCATTCGGCAAGCGCGGAGCCTTCTTGGTAAACGGGGCCAACGATAATGTACGCCTGTGCAGGACGTCCCGACGAGAACGCGTTCTTTAAGAGAGATTGAATTTGTTCAAGTGGGTTCATGGGAGATTATCGTTCTGTGGCACAAAGGCGTAAGGCGTCAAAGACTAAGCCAGAGATGTAAATTAATACGGCAGATCCCGTAAGGCACCCAACGGCTAAACGCACGTCAATGATGCCATTGGCACAATCGTAAACCATCGTCTGCAAGGGGAACCACGGCCACTGTGCCATGCTACCAGTGGAGAGCGTTGAGAGCGTAAGCACCACAACGGGAGGAGCGAAGAGACAACTAACCAATGAAAAGAGGAAGGTTGAAGCCGAGCTACGTGAAAAGAGTGAAACAAAAGTGCCAATGCTACACCATAACAAGGCCTGCAACATTAAGGCGCCTCCGGTAAAGGCAAATCCCATCCACGAGAGCGTGAGTTGCGATTCTGCAGGTAATAACCATCGCAAAAGTACATAGCAAGAGATCGCCATTCCAATCAAATACAACAAGCAGAGCAACCATGCTGCGCCAACCTTTCCAAGCACCCACCAGCGGGCACGTACAGGCGTAGAGAACATTAAGCGCATCATGCCATTTTCACGGTCTTGCGTAAAGCCGCGAGAGGCCGCCACGGCAGCTAAGAATGGAAGACCAAAGGCAACCGCAAGCCCCCACAACGCAGGGAGCGTTTCGGACGTACCTTCCGCGCGCATTAAAAAGGTGAGCAACAGGAAGTTGGCGCCCGCAAGAGAGAGGAAAATCGGTACAATTCCGTGACCAGAACGCACCAATTGCGGAAACTCGCGACGAAGAAGTGTAAGGAAAATCATGCGTCCACTTTCTGTTGAGGTGCGTTAGGGAGTAAACGTGCCATCGCAGTATCCGCATCAAGGTTGTCCGCAGCGATTTGAGCATTTTCAACGAGCACAAATCGGGTGCAACATGCCTTTAAAAGAATTGGGTCATGGCCGCTAATGAAGACATGTGCACGTGCAGAAACATCCTTGATGATTTCGGCCATAGTGCTTCGTTGTGCAGCGTCAATACCGACAAAAGGATCGTCAAGAACGAGCACTGCAGGGGTGGTAAGGAGCGCTTCTGCGAGCGCGACACGGCGTTGAAGTCCCAAGGAAAGGGTTGCGATGGACTCCTTTTTGTGGGGCATCAAACCGCAACGCTCCATTGCTTCGTTTACACGACGACGTAAACGGAAAAGTCCCACGCCGTGAAGACGGGCTCGAAAAGCTAAGTAGTGCTTTACAGAAAGTTCGCCATAAACTGGAGCTGACTCAGTAAGGTAGCCGACATAGCGTCGATAACCGATGCCAATGTCGGACTGTAAGCGCCGCATTCTGCCGCCCATTTCAGCAAGGGAAAGGGTAACTTTACCAGATTGCGGAACGAGCGCTGCAGCGATGAGTCCTAACAAAGTACTTTTCCCCACACCATTTCCACCAACGACACCAATGACTTCGCCTGGCTCTACTACAAGAGAGGCGCTCTTGATGCCGCGATTCGGCGCATAAAGGAAAGTGACATTCTCCAGTTTTAACATGGCGAGATTTCCAAAGCAGATAGCGCTTAGTGCAGTAAGTTGTAGCCAGCAGCTTCAAGTGCGCCGTGGATTTCACCCACCTGAACGAAGTCACGCGTTTCAAGCTGAAGGTGCAAGACGCAAGTTGCTAAAGCGGTATCCATTGCAGAGGGGCCATAATTGACGCCAATGACGTTACCGCCGCACTTCGAAACAATTGCCGATACAGCTGCGAGTTGGCCAGGCTTGTCAGGCAAGCAGAGGCGAATTTCAGCACGGCGACCGCTAGCCTGAAGACCACGATAAATCACGCGATTAAGGATGTTTACGTCAATGTTACCGCCGGAAAGCAAACAGCAAACCTTCTTACCCTGAAGTTCGGGAACCTTGTCGTAAATCATTGCGGCCACAGAAACAGCGCCAGCGCCTTCGCAGACGAGTTTGCGCTGTTCAATGAGGAAGAGAATTGCGGCAGCGATTTCGTCTTCTGAAACAGTCACAATGCCATCAATATACTGATTGACCATTTCGAAGGTCAATTCGCCAGGGCGCTTCACAGCGATACCATCAGCGAACGTATTGGCAGAAGCAAGCGTCAACTTGTCTTGTGCTTCAACAGAGCGCTTCATACTCGCGGCTTCTGCTGCTTCAACGCCGTAGACCTTACAATCGGGCTTGAGTTGCTTAATCGCATAGGCAACGCCCGAAACGAGGCCGCCACCACCCACAGGGATAATCACAGCATCCACATCAGGGAGCTGTTCCAAGATTTCCAAACCGACAGTACCCTGGCCAGCGATAACATCTGGGTCATCAAAGGGGTGCACGAAGGTCATATTTTCCTTACGGCAAAGCTCAGCAGCATAAGCGCTTGCATCATCGTACGTGCCAGGAACAAGGCGGACTTCTGCACCGTAACTCTTGGTTGCTTCAACCTTCGCGATAGGAGCAATGTCGGGCATGCAGATGATAGCCTTTGCACCACGCTGCTGTGCACCTAATGCAACGCCTTGTGCGTGGTTACCTGCGCTACAAGCAATCACGCCGCGCTTCAGTTCTTCATCGGTCAACTGAGAGATTTTGTAGTAAGCACCGCGAACCTTAAACGAACCAGTAACTTGGAGGTTTTCGGTCTTGAGGTAAACCTGCGAGCGAATTGAAAGTTTGGGCGCATAAATCATATCGGTGCGACGTGCGACGCCCTTTAACACTTCTGCTGCTTCACGGATTTTATCCAATGTAACTTTTGACATATCAATCTCGCTTTCCTTATCAGGGTGAGAGTAGGGGCTCCAATGCGATTAGAGTCGTTTAATTAAATCTGCAACCAAGTGCGGAGTTACACCGCAACGGAGTGCGACGGCTTTTGCGCTGCGTACACCGAGTGCTTTGGCGGTTGCAGGTTCACGTAAAAGGGTTAAAAGTGTTTCTTCAAGCTCAACTTCATTTGTAGCCTGTAAGATAGCGTCGTGCGCTAAAAGGTCGCTCATGACTGGACGGAAGTTTTCCGTATTAGGGCCTACGGTTGTGGCGCATCCGCAAAGACAAGGCTCAATCATATTCTGTGCGCCGTGTTCATAGAGCGATTTGCCAACAAAGACGACATTGGAGAGGCCGTAGAGCCCCATCAGTTCGCCAGTGGTATCAGCCAAAATTACAGTGTCTGCTGCCATCGGTTGTGGATCAGCAACGCGCGACCTGCGCAAGCACGGGAAGCCCGCTGCACGGATGTTGGATTCCACAGCATCAGCCTTTTCAAAGTGGCGTGGTGCCAAAACGAGGCGTACATCAGGGGCGATTTCACGTGCCTTGGTGTAGACTTTGAGCAAAAAGCTATCTTCTCCTGGCCAAGTGGAACCGCCGAGTAAAATACGTGCTTGTGGCGTAACACCGGCGGCAGTGAAATAGTCTCGCAATTCGGCTTCTTTTGCTTCGTTACGGTGCGCCACATCAAACTTCATTGAACCTGTAACTTCAATGCGATCAGCATCGCATCCTGCATCGCAAAGGCGCTGAGCATCAAGGTCTGACTGTGCATAAATACGCGTAATCATGTTAAGCACAGGGCCAAACCAACACTTTAAGCGGCGATAGCCAGGTGCGCTACGGTCAGAGATTCGGGCGTTAATGAGAAAAACGGGAATCTGTCGTGCGGTTGCTAAACGGATGATGTTGGGCCACAACTCCGTTTCTGTGATGATGTAGGCTTCTGGGCGAATGGCGTCAAGGGCGCGTTTAACGCATCGCGGCATATCCAACGGATTGTGAATCAGAATATCTGTTTCTTTGACGAGTTTCTGGGCCTGCGTCCATCCTGTGCTGCTTGTAACAGAAAGCACAAAGGCGACATCTGGTTGTTGCCGCCGAAGTTCTTCCATAAATTGACCCGCTACAGCGACTTCGCCCACGGAGACTGCGTGCACCCAAAAGCGTTTTCGCCCATCATTTAATCGCGCAAGGATGTCTGGAGGATAACTGCCAAAACGATCGGCAAAGCGATTCACATAACCTCCACGTCGTGCCATGCGCCACAAAAACTTTGGCATCATGCAGCAATACGCGATGGTAAATAGCAAGTTGTAAATAAACCACTTCATCAGAGACGATCCGTCAATTGAATTCGCACGAGCCCAAGAAGAGGCTGTAATGCTTTTTTGAGTTTTGGAACAAGTGTTCGGGTGTACAGATAACGATCGCCTCGGTGTGCAAGGGAGAGGGTGATAACACCATTCTCAACGCTTTCTAAGGCAATGCGATAACGTTCTGCCGCAGGGATGAGTTTGTCCAACTCAGCAGTGATGCATGCTTCGGCATCAATTGAGGCGTTAATTAACGTTTCAAGTGCCTCAAGAGATTTTGGGAGTGCTCCCGAAAGCGCATTGATTTCATAAGCGCCAACGGCTCCTGCCATGCCAGGATCACGAGGTAAATCTGCGGGATGGAGTTGTGATGAGCGTGAGCGTTGCGGAGGTTCGTAAACAAAAGGTTCCTCCCAAGGCGTTTCCTCGGGAGTACCTTTTGAAACAAATTCACGCAACTTCTTCACTGCAAGTCTCAGCGAACAGAGTCCATTTCTGCGCGGATAGCGATTGCTGCAGCCACGGGGTCAACCGCTTCCAAGATGGGGCGGCCAACGACAAGGTGTGTCGAACCATCGCGAACAGCGCCAGCAGGTGTTGCAACACGCTTCTGATCACCCACATCTGCGCCAGCAGGACGAACGCCAGGCGTTACGAAGACAACCTTACGGCCATTCGCGGCAGGGATTAAGACCTTGTTCATGTTGGCCACTTCCTTAGGCGAGCAAACGATGCCGTCTGCGCCATTGGTGATAGCGAGGAGGCCCATGGCTTCCACATGGTCAGGCATTGCGCGGGTGATGCCGAGGTCGGTCAAGTCGCCCTGGTCAAGGGAGGTGAGCGCGGTCACTGCGAGAATCTTGGGAGCCGCGGTGCCAAAAGAGGCTGCTGCATCGGCTGCAGCGCGAATCATTGCCTTGCCACCCGTGGAGTGAATGGTCATGAGGTCTACGCCAAGTGCAGCGCCAGACTTCACGGCACGTTCAACGGTGCGCGGAATATCGTGAAGTTTCAAGTCAAGGAAGACGCGCTTGCCAGCGTCTTTGACGAGGCGAACCACATCTGGGCCTTCTGCCGAGAAGAGTTCAAGGCCAATTTTATAGAAATCAATGGAGTCTCCTAAGCGCTGCATTACTGCGGCGACTTCTGCTTTTGTAGAGACATCGAGTGCAACAATTAAATCTGCCATTACAAGCATCCTTTCATTCAACACTCTTAGTATACTATAAAAAAAAGAAAACATAAAGAAATTTCAACACAAAAAGCGCGTTTTTGAGCGCATAAATACCTTTTTCTAGCGGAGAATGAAAAACGCATGTAAAGTTGCGGCGCGATGCGTAGGGATGCGCTATAATGTGTGTTATGGATGACCTATTTCAGTTTGACCGCGAAGCATGGCAAGAGGAGGCGCCCGACAATCGTAAGATTGGGCCGCTTCCTGCACGCATGCGCCCTCGCTCGTTAGAGGAGATTGTTGGCCAAGATCACATTCTTGCGCCAGGGCGTCTTTTACGTCGTGTGATTGAGAGCGACCGCTTTACAAATCTTATTTTTTACGGGCCTCCTGGCACAGGAAAAACAACGCTTGCGGAGGTGATTGCGCGCACAACGCATCGTCGCTTTGAGCGTACAAGTGGCGTGATGAGCAATGTCGCACAATTGCGTGCGATTTGTGAGCAAGCGCGTACCCTCAGAGGGAAGGTCGGCACGGTCTTATTCGTTGACGAAATTCATCGTTTTAATAAGTCTCAACAAGATGTGCTTTTGCCTTACGTAGAAGATGGTTCTGTGACGTTAATAGGCGCTACAACGCATCATCCTGGAATTTTCATCAATACGCCTTTGGTTTCGCGTAGTCTTGTCTTTGAATTGCATTCTCTTTCCACAGAAGATGTGGTGAAATTACTCAATCGTGCTGTCGCTGATACGGAGCGTGGTTTAGGTGAAGACCATGTGATTTTAGAGCCTGCTGCAGCGCATTTTCTTGCGGAAATTTGCGAGGGTGATGCGCGTCGCGCCTTGACGGCTTTGGAAATTGCGGTGCGTTCAACGCCTCCGAATGATGAGGGGCAAATCGTTGTCACGCCTGAAGTGATGGGTGAATGTGTCCAACGTCGTATCATCGCGTATGATAAGGACGAAGACCAACATTACGACACAATTTCTGCGTTTATTAAGTCAATTCGTGGTTCTGATCCAGATGCTGCGATTTACTGGTTGGCTAAGATGCTTGAAGGCGGTGAAGACCCGCGTTTCATTGCGCGCCGTTTGATTATTTCTGCAAGTGAAGATATCGGGAATGCGGATCCGCGCGGCTTGACGGTGGCTGTGGCTGCGATGCAGGCAGTGGAATTTATCGGCATGCCTGAGGCTCGCATAACACTCGCACAGGCAACGACTTATTTGGCAACTGCGCCGAAGTCGAATGCTTCCTATTTGGCTGTGAATGAGGCGATGGCAGATATTCGCGCAGGTCGTGTCCAGCCTGTCCCTGAACATCTTAAAAACGTTCATGTCAAGGCTGAGGGTAAAGAGCAGGCGCCTAATTATCTTTATCCGCATGATTACCAAGATACTGCTGTTGAACAAGCGTATTTAAAGGTCCCGAAAACCTACTATCGTCCGAAGGCTGCGGGTTATGAGGATACGATCGCCAAACGTCTTGAATGGCTTCGAAATAAGAAGCAACAAGGCGAATCTTGAGTGTAATAACAATGGTTTATTCAGAAAGAGGAGAAGGATGAAAGCACTGTTTTCAATTGTTGCAATGACTGGGCTTGCGATGACGCTTGCGGCGGGCACCTTTGACAAAGGTAAGCCATCGGCTTCGCTCTTTCTTGCGGGAAATAATTACTTAGCGAAAATCGCACCAGATGGTACGCAAGTGCACCGTTGGCGCGGAGGTAATAACAATGACGCTTGGATGTTGTCGAATGGCAATATCTTGATTGCGGATGGTCGTGCATGGGAAGCGGATGAAAAGGGTAACTGCGTGTGGGAATATCGTTCGGAAGAAGAAACGGGCGGTGGTTGTTATTCTGCCCAACGTCTTCCTGATGGTTCTACGCTTATTGGCGAGAATAGCACGGGTCGTATCTTTGAAGTAACGCCAGCAGGCGAGAAACGCAATGTGATTCAAGTGCCGCTCAATCAAGGAAACCGTCATCAGACATTGCGCATGGTGCGGCGTTTGGCAGATGGCAGTACGCTCGTTTGCCGTTCGGGCGCGAATATTGTGGAGCGTTACGCCCCAGGCGTTTATAATCGTCCTGTTTGGACGCAGAAGGTGCCAGGCCTTGCCTTTGCCGCGATTGCAGACGACCAAGGGAATATTTACATTTCAAGTTTGAATCAAGTGCAGAAGTGGTCGCCTAACAACCAATTGCTGTGGGAGCTCAAAGCGAGCGAAACGGGGTTGCCCATTCGCAATATGACGGGGCTTCATCTTTTGCCTAATGGGAATTTGGTGATTGGCTGTTATGGTTATGGGAATGGCGTTGGCGCCTTTGAAGTGACGCCTACGAAGGAGATTTTGTGGACGTATCGTTCTGGCGAACCTTGCAATGACAGCCATATGGCGGTGCAATGTTTAGATGAAAACATTCAGACGCCAATTCGTTAAGTGAGTAAATTGCATTTGAAGCATTTGAACTTAGGATGACATAAAACCAAACGGCAGGGCTTTTTGCTCTGCCGTTTGATTTGAATAGAGAAGCGGTTTAATCTGAATTGAAACGCTTTGTATCCTTAGAACTTGACTTCTCCGATGGTGAACTTCGTTTTGGGCTTATCAAGTCGGAAGGAGATGATTTTCCGCTTTTCATTTGCCGTGCCCCAATCGGTGTAGATGGTGGCTGTTACGGTTGTGGCACCCGTGAGTGCTGTTTGATGGGAGGCAAAGTAGTTGGCGAGGATCTTGTAAGAGCCTACTTCAACCTCTTTCTTCAAGTACTCTTCGGGTCCGTAACCAGTCGTCACGTCTTCGGAGACAAAACCGCCCTCTGCAGTGCGTCGATTTCTATAATAGGCTTCTTCGCCATTAGGCTCGAGTACATGGAGGTCGATATCGGTTTCGTCGGCGTCCCAACTCATCACGATGCGCAATTTTACAGGCAAATCGCGACGATACACTGGGTCAAAGGTTGGAATTTCAGGCTTTTGCCCCTCTTCCCACGTTTGCGCTTCGCACCAAGCGATAAGGCCATTGAGTTCTTCCAGTGCAATGACTGCCACCTGGAAATCGTTCGTGCTGCGGCCACTCTTACGAGCATGAGATTCAAAACAAGCCTTTTTGAGGAGTAATAAGGCTTCTTTTAATTCTGCATTTGCCTTGTTTTGATTGGTCAAAAAGGCTTGTTTTGCAGATTCAGAAAGAACGAGAGCTAAATCGCGATAAGATTGACCTTCTTCACCACGCAGTATAAGTACTTTTCTAAAGACGTGGATGGCGAGTTCGTAACGTCCTGCTTCACGTAAACGCCACCCCATCGTACGCCACAATTTGGCATCGTCAAGTTTGAATTCAGCGAGATTGGTGATAATGCGTTCTGCGAGTTCTGCGTCACCGTGTTCTTTAAAGAACCAATTGGCGCAATCTAAATAGAACGCCGGCGAGTCAGCATAGGTTTCGCGTTGCTTCAAATAGACGGCATAGTTTTCACCCATTGGCGCGGATTTAATCGCGTCAAGGTAGGGCGTTTTGGGATCCCACGCCTTTAGAGTGACTGAGGGCGCGGAGGATTCGGGTTCATTTGCAGCACGCTTTGCAAGCGCTTCCGGCTCAGTTGCTACACGTGAGCGAGATGAACGTCTAATTGCAGCTCCACGATTTCCAGGATTGCGACTGCCATGCACACCACGCAATACCATGGGCGCAGGCGTGAGGGAGACTGAATCGTCGGCCTCAGTTTCTTCGTCTGCAGATTCTTCAGCAACAGCGTAAGTGGCGGCATTTCGCGGCTCAGCGGGAGCAAGTACGGCGTCAAAGAGACCGCTACTCGGTGTGCGCTTCTTTGGCTTGGGATCCTTCCACCACGTAACGCGCTCTTCCCAATATCGGAGCAACCTCTCTTCGTATTCAGTCTTAGCTTTCTTATCAGCGATGGGATCATCCATCGCCTCGCGACGTTTCACCCATTCTGCGTGCAATGCGAGCGTTTTTGGGGGCTCAATTTTGTATTCAAGCCACTGTTCTAAGGTCTCTAACACAATTAAAGAGAGCCCTGGCCCCGCCACGCCATAACGGCGACCAAGTGCCAAAAACTCGTCTTTACGTTGATCTGCTTGTGCGGCAAGATCTTGCATCCGACGCGCCGCCCACATTGTGGCCAAAAGTGTGCCTTCGGAGGCTTTCAGGCCAGTTGTCTGAGCTACTTCTTTCGTGACTTTTTGAATTGTGACGTCATACTTCTGCGCATCGCTACGGCTCGCAATTAGAAGTCCAGGGATGGACTCATAATTAGCAGGCGTAAGGCCCATCGTGTCCACTTCATCGGTGAATAGCAAGGCAGGCGTCTGCGCGGGCAAAGTCGCAACCGCAGCCTGTAAATCAGTGCCGCCGTCATAAATAAGCTTGTCAATTTCGGCTAAAAGGGCCGTTTTTGAGGTGATTTTTAGTAAATGGCTTGGCTTATTACGGAAAAAGCGTATCTGCCATTCGCCTGTTTCTGGAAGTGCTGTCAACTTCTCACGCCATGCTGTAGCGAATGGTTTTGCGCTTAAACTTGCGTCCCAAAGAATAACACCTTGACTAAAGTTAGCAATGGATTCGTGAATATTGGGTTGTGCAACATCTTGACGTGTGGCTAAAAAGAAATCTTCGCCATCACGTTCAAGAATCGCCTTAATCGGATTGTCTGCCGTTGAAAGAGGTGCAAGATACGTGACTTCTGCGCGACGCGGCGTCTTGTGGTTGAGCGGGAAAATGCGCGTTCTCCAAATGTTTCCCTTCACTTGTTCTACAATGCCAGGGTCAACGCCTTTGCGCATTTCATTCTCAAAGGCTACACGCGCTTTTTCCTTTTCGCACACGACCCCTGGCACCATTTCGCCATTGATTTCAAGTGCATACCCACACACCACAGCGCCTTCAGGAATGGGAAATTCAAGCTCGCCAGCCATCGCACGAATATTGGGATTCGTGAAGGTAAAAGTCGTCTTAACGCGTTGGAAATAGGCGTTTTCTGCAATGACTTGATCGCTCGTTTCAATCTTAACGGGTTGTTCATCCGCGCGCAGATCTACCTGAATAATCGGTGGCCGCGGTCTTGGGAGAATAGTCATATTATTCAAGAATATTTCAGATCCTTTCGTTGTCAGCGCCATAAGACTTGATGACGCCATCAACACCCCAAAAACAACGTGAAAAAGGAAACTCTTTTTCATTGTTATTCTCCTATTTATTACGTAAATACATCGTATGAAAGCCAACATTGATAGTCTACTACATTACACACAATGATGCGAGTAGAAAGTTTTGGGATATTTAACCTACGTACACGCTGTTACTCAACTTGAACAGGGATAGACTCGTTCAAAAGTGCGCGGAGCGCAAGAATCGCCCAAAGCGTATCTTCAGAGGAGTTATTCCAATGTCCGCCTTTTGAGGTGATTTTCTGCGTATTAATGAGTGTCAAAGCAATGGATTCTCGCCAATTTGCGGGCGGATTTTCTTGCGGAATATCACGTTGTAAAGCGAAGAGTCGCGTGGGCGTCGCTCGGTGAAGTTCGAGGGCGGCAGTGAGATTGGTGTAGCAACTCTCTTCAACCGCAGCAGGCATTGCGTACTCTAAAGGCGTGATATCGCATCGTGCGATACGAAAAGGAGCAGATTCAGGCGTAGCGAGCGCATAGGCGCGTAGGAGCGCATCAATGCGTTGTGTGGGGGCAGGTTGTTGTGCGAGCCAACGTTGCGCACGGTCAATGGCTTCGTCGGCCTCTTGCGAAATAGAGAGGGTAAGCGTAGCCTCTGTTTGCAGCTGGAACTGTTGCGCGACAATAACGCAAGGGAGGCAGAGGCTTGCCCCTATCAAAAGTCTTAGAAGAGGGTGCTTAATACATGCCATAACGCCGATTGAGAAGGTTGCTAGGGATTTCTTTGATAAATCGTGAAGGCTTGAGGTAGAGCGTGCCACCATTCTGTGCAATTCTACGAGTGGAGGGCACGCAGAGCAGCAAGTGGTCTTTCGCGCGGGTTACGGCTACATAGAAGAGACGACGTTCTTCTGCGTCATCGCCTTCTGCAAGAGCTCGTCCGCTAGGAAACATCTCTTCATCGCACCAAATGACAATAACGAGCGGCCATTCAAGACCTTTGGCTTGATGAACTGTAGAGAGACGAATCCCCGGGACATCATCCATCGCACGAGCTTGTTCAGCGTCGACATTGGTCATAAGCGCGACATCACAGAGGAATTCGGCCACAGGTTTGCCATGTTCAAATTGTGCGGCAAGTGCGGCGATGTCATCATAACGATCGTCTGCGTTTTCGAAGTTGCGACGCAGATAGGCTTCATACCACACGTCCAAGAAGGTCGTGACAGCGCGATTGCCGTTATGCTCGTAATCATTCTCGTGGTATTCGCCGATGAGATTGTCGATAATCTTCCAATCGTCTTGGGCTTTTTTAGGCATGAGTGAGCACAACTTCATGCGGTCGGTTTCAAGGGCACCATTAAACTGCCCGCCCATTTTCTGCCAAATCTTCTCCGCAGTCTTGGGGCCAACGCCTTGGAGAAGCCCCATCATACGTTGGAACGCGAATTCATCGGTGCCGCCACTGCAGAAACGCAGATAAGCGATGACATCCTTAGCATGAATACTCTCAAAAACGCCTTGGCCAGAAGTTAGCGTGTAATCAATACGTTGACGGCGTAATTCGAGTTCTAATTCAAGCACATGGAAGTGTGAACGGTAGAGGACTGCGATGTCTGTGGGTTTATAACCTGAAAGTAAAGCACGCTGTACTGCACGAAGTACGAGTTGAGACTGTTCAGACGCATCGCGTAAAAAGGCCACCATGGGCTTTTCTTGGTCAGAGGGGCGAACGGCGCGCAGCGTCTTTTGGAATTGTTCAGGATTGCCCTCAATCACGGCATTGGCTACGTCTAAGACCTCGGGAACCGAACGATAATTGCGTTCGAGTTTGATAATCTTACACCCTTCCCAACGCTTTGGGAAGTCCATGATATTACGGAAATCTGCACCACGCCAAGAGTAAATACATTGGAAATCATCGCCTACAGCCATTAAGTTACGATGATAAGAGGCTAGGAGGTCAACGAGTTGGGCTTGAATAATGTTCGTATCTTGATATTCGTCTACGAGAATGTAGGCAAAGCGCGAACTGTATTCATGTAGGACTTCGGGGTGTTCTTTGAAGAGTTTGAGCGTAAGCACCAAGAGATCGTCAAAGTCCATCGCATTTGCATTGCGCTTAGCCTCTACGTAATCGCGTGCAATTGCTAAGATGACCTCTGGGTCTACAGGGTCGTTAAATGTAGTATGCTCTACGATTTCGCGTAAGTCGCCCTGAGTATTTGCAGCCTTTCCAATCAAAGAGGCAATGACTTCCTTCTTTGGAAAATGCTTTGTGTCGGATACGCGTGCCTTCAGTGACTTTTGAATAAGGCCATTAGCATCATCTCGGTCTAGAATCACAAAGGAGCGTGTATAGCCCACTTTGTCCGCATGGCGACGGAGAATGCGGTGACACACGTGGTGGAAAGTGCCAGACCAAAGGGAACCAATTGCAGGACCAGCCAACTTTGTGGCGCGTTCAAGCATTTCGCGCGCAGCGCGATTGGTAAAGGTAAGGAGAAGGATGTTCTGTGGTGCTACGCCTTTTTCAATTAAATACGCGACACGATAGGTTAATGTATGCGTCTTACCTGTGCCGGCGGCTGCCAACACCAAAAGCGGCCCGTCAGGCGCTGTTACCGCCTCAAATTGTTCAGGATTTAAAAGGGATTGCCAATCAGTCATGCCATCTCCAAAACACTTAATAACTCACAGTATAACACAATCTCTACAAACTGCGGACCTTTTCAATGACATCAAAGCACAGAAAAGCCATTCAGGATGCATGGACCATGACAAAAAGAAAAGCGCCGTAACGTTACGGCGCTTTCGAATTTCGCTATACGCGAGAAGGGTTTAGGCTTCAGGCATGGTCTTACGGAGACCCTGACCGCGATCGCCTTCCTTCCACTGACCGCGCTTGATGAGCAAATCGATGCGTTCGAAACGCTTGAGCACGTTGCGCTTGGCCGTGATCTTACCGGAACCCTTGAGACTTCTGTGTTGGCTCATGTTGAACCTCCTTAGTAATTATGGGGCGGGAACCCCTTTAGTGAAAAAAGTGGCGATAGAATAGCAGAACTTTTTGAAGAGTGCAAGCATTTTTTGCGAGACGTCTTGAGATTTTCGCACTTTTCTCTCATTAACCTATCTCAAATGCCGCGATTTAATAAGTCTGTATGCGAGCTGTTGCAATGGTTAAGGCGCTGATTTCACGCGAATAGAGAAGAGTTCAGATGTGTTTTCTGTTGCGAAAGAGAGCTTTGTTTGTGATTGGCCAATAACATGAGAAGGTGTTAGGGGTGTGGCAACATTCGTTTTGGCGTCTACCTTTTCAAAAGCTGCTTGCGCAGTAAAGGTTAGAGGTGTAGGACTCGAGAGAGCCACGGTAACGCAAACCTCGCCTGCTGGTGTGAGTGAAATTTCCGTAATTTCAAAAGAATAGGTTAACGAGAGGATTTTAGTTGTTGCATCCCACTGCAATCCTCCATCAAAGGCGCAGAGCGCATCACTTAGCTCCGCGGCCGTTAGCGCGGCTGTTTTGCCATCATCTACCATAATCGCGGTAGGAACAATGCCATCCGTGGCAGCTAAAATACGCGCCTTTGCGGCATTAGTGTAGTCGGTAGTGTCATTGGTTGTAGGTTTCGGGAAGATCGGCGTTTCGGCTGGTGTGAAGGTGCCTGTGATGGTGTAGGGGCCGATAGAACCGTACGCATCGCGTTCATTGAAGTGCCAAGGGTTTTCTGCAGAGGCGCTACCATCTGCAGAGATGCTCGTACTTGATACCGTGTGTACTGTTCCTGAGACGCGTACATAGTAAATGCCCGCGGATGGAAGGGTAAGGGATAATTCGGCATTACGGATGTCGGGAAAGAACGTGAGGATCTCATTCCAAATGGGTTCGGTAGCAGTCTGTAAGACAGTGCCGTCGCTGCTAAGCACTTCTACTTTCGCATCTAAAGAGGCGCCTTCTGTTAAGTTTTGATAATTAGGCATGACCTTTAACGTGAGTTCACCGCTTGCGAGTGTAGTAAATTGAAAGATATCAACATCATTCTCAATCGTCTGTGTCTTTTCAATGAGATGTTTCCCGATTACACCTATGGTATCAATAGTGGCGGCTTGGGCAAAAATGCCCCAGTCAGCGGCAGTTCCAAGCGTATCACCCGCATCATCTGCCACAAGGGTTAGGCAACGGCTTGCGTGCGGATACGGCGATTTGAAAGGTACTGCGGAGTCGCGTTCGGCGGACAATCCTAAGATAATCGCAAAATCATCCTCTTGGTTGGTGGCCGAGGAATAGTTACCGCGGCTCCATTGATTGATAAAGTCCTCGTCTGGAGAATCGTAGGGAATGCCGCTTTTAAATGTAGGTGCGGGAACTGCGCCCATGACGGGATACCACGTGAGGCCTGTTTGCAAGTAACCCGTGAAATTGAGGTCTCCGTCAATTGTAAGTTCTTCTCCACGATAATAAGGGTTTTCTTCAAACCATGAAATCCATGGTTTTCCGCTGTCATGGCCAAGACCAAGCGTATGCGAGACTTCATGTGTAACTTGAGCTGCGATGGTGCGGCGGGATTTTGTGGAGAAGACGTACGCGGGGCGGTCGTATTCAAACCCAAAGGTTGCGCCTCCAGACATGCCCCCGCCGCCAGGATACCACGGCGAGGAGGTCCCTTCGGCATAACCAATCACCACACGCTTGCCGTAAACGGTGTCGTCTTCGCTGGTTTTGACCAACGCATCATATGTGGGTGCGATTGTCGTGACATTTACGTCAAAGGCTGCAAAATCTTCTGCCACCATCCGCCAAATGTCATAGATGGCATCTGCGGTGGGGTAAGGTTGCGTTAAATCTATAAAACGTGCAGCGTATTCAAAGGGTGCGGTCTTGATATAGGCGTGGCCTAATTGTGCTACGCGCACATTGGCTGCGAAATCGTCCACATGGCCCGTAAAGTCTAAGTAAATCGTCTTTGATGAGGTTGGGCGTGAAGCATACTGCGGCACCGCATCGTGTGCAGGAGTTGTCACAGAAAGTGTGGGCGTGGTATACGTGACGCCCGAGAGCGTATACGTTAGACGATAGGAAAGCGCTGTGCCAGGCGAGGCAGCAATATGACGCGCACTTTGCCACCCATTATCTGTACCGTCGGGACTTGTTGTCGCATCATATGGTGTACGCCAAAGCGTCTGTTCTGTTACATCTTGCCACGAAGATCCTGCGTCTGCACTATATAGCAATTGGTATTGATTCGCGTCTGCAATCACAGGCCATCCCAAGTAGATTTCTCGTGGCCCAGAAGGCAAAATGACCAACCCTTCAATTGTGCGTTCTGTAAATTTACTCTCTTCTGCGAAAGCAAAGAGCGAAAGAGAGAACGTTGTAGCCAAACATACGAGCAACTTCATTTTAGTAGTCCTTTCCCTCACGCTAATGGGAAACCACAAGATTGAAGCAGATTAACACACTTGCACTGTAACCGCAAGTCGCCTCCCAGAAAAGCTTCACCCTGCTTACATTCGTTCACATTTTTCTGTTGAGTGTTGACGTACTAAAAGTTTCAATACCCTGTAAAAGAATGTAACGCGTGGTATTGGTGACTCTTCCTAACAAACAATAATGGATCGTTAAGGCAAAAAGAAAGGCGACTTCATGCGAAGTCGCCCATACTTTGAAAAGTGATCTTGCTTTAGTGAATCACTTCGTAGACGTTGATAGCGTTTGTAGCGCCAGCCTTGATAGTGACACCATCATCTTCGTAGGTGACGTTATACTCACCGCCAGTTGCGAGGATGCAAGTGTTTTTCGGCGTCACGGGCGTTTCAAGGGGGATGCGCACGCTCTGACCTGCGGGGAGGGTGTAGCAAGTGTGCCAATCGCCATCGGTCATGGTAGCCACCACATTAGCCTCTGCTTCTGCGGGAACGTCTACCTTCACCTGATGAAGCGTCACAGTAACGGGCTGCTTAGAGGTGTTGATATAACGGGCAGCATTGATGCCGTCTGCGGGATTGACATGGCGGATTTCTAACTGATCATTGTGGGTGACGTTGGAGCGATCATGCCAAGTAGCGCCACCATCGGTGGAGACCTGGAGACGGCCCTGCTTCGTAGCGTCATGGTTATCCAAGATGAAGTGCACCCAAGTAACGTTTACGCCGTTGGGCAAGCGAATGCCGAACCATTCACCTGGCTGAATCGTCTTAGGTTCATGAACCTTGGGAAGGCGTACATAGATGCCATCGCGAGCCACTTCGAGATTCTTGATAGCGTCGATATTGGTGATGAATTCGTACATCTTCGTCACCTTCTTCGGCGGCTGTTTACCAGCATACTTCTGCCAAACCTGAGCATAAGCGGTGTCTGCAAGCATTTCTACGAAGGGTGCCATCACAAGAGTACCGACCTTAGTGGGGTTCTTCTGGAAAGGCTTTGCGGCGTGTGCGCGAGAGACCTCTGCACAGGTAGCGCGAGCGGCCAAGATGGTATTCACGGCTTCTTCTGGCGGAAGCTTGCCTGCGAGGGAGAGCATTGCGGCTTCACCCATAGCACCGAAGGCTTCAAAGACCTGACACCAGTTGGTGACATCTTCAAGGAAGAGCGGATTCTTGCAATCCTTGAGGATGGTATTGCCTGCGGCGCGAATGGCGCGGAATTCAGCCAAGAGACGGTCATAGTCTGCTTCAGGAAGCGGCTTACCTTCGCGAATAGCGGCGGTGAGCGCCTTGACGTTTTCTGCGACAGAGACAGATTCTTCACGACGATAACCATGGCCATTGGGGCCTTGGTCAGAGTTGTGCTCAGCAAAGGTACGAACGGCCTGTGCGATGTAGGGGAAGAGACGCGGGAAGCAGTCTTCCCAGTTTTGCTTAGAGTTGAATGCCTTAGGATTCCAGCAGTAGTCTGCCACGCCAAAGAGGCCGATCTTGGAGGCTTCGGGCTTATCCATGGGGTTGGAAACGAAGCCGCTGTACATGTCAGCGCATTCGGCATCAAGGCCATAAGTGCGACCGAGGAGGAGGTGTGCGGCACGGCAGTAGTCTGCAACGGGCCAGTTCCACCAAATGTAAGCCTTGCGGCCGAGCTTGTTGTTGATCCACTTCATGGAATCAAGGGTGATGTCGGTGCAGACAGAGTCACCGGTCCACATGACCATAATATCTTCGTCTAAGCCTTGGCCAAGGGTTTCAAGATAGGTGCCGCCAGACCAAGCCTTGTTGTACTGAGTGGGGCAAATGAGGAGCGGAGTGACGTCCTGCTTAACGCGGACGAAGTTGCGATTGACGTAGTTGAGGAGTTCAACCTGCTTTTCTGCGCGAGCACCTTCACCGCCGATATCATCAAAGAAGACTGCGAAAGAGCGCACGCCCAAGGCGTACATCATTTCAAACTTCTGGACGCATGCCTTGATATCAGAGTCATCCTTCCAAGAGATGTCACGACCAGGGTGCACAGCCCACACGAAATTAACCTTGTTTTCCTTAGCCACCTTGACCAATTCAGCAATGCGCGTGGCTTCAGTTGCAGGATAGGGATCGCGCCACTTGTTGGAGAAACCGTGATAGGGGTCGTCCTTAGGACCATAGATGTAGGTGTTCAACTTCCAGTCACCGTAGAAGCGGAACTGGCTCTTGCGAGCTTCAAAGCTCCAAGGCTGGCCATAGAAACCTTCCACGGAACCACGGAACTTAACGCTCGGCCAGTCCTTAATGGTAACGGCACGATAGGAGCCATTACGCATCAATTGACGCAACGTCTGTGCTGCGTAGAAGAGGCCAGCAGTGTCTCGTGCTGCAATTTCAACGGAGGCATTGGTGAGCGCGAGGGTGTACCCTTCCGTGGGAAGCGTTTCGTCAATACGCCAATTCACCGCGAAGGTCGCGGTGTCTGCCACTGTTAAGAAGGACTTTAACACGCGTAATGCGTCTGCATCCAAAATCTCAGCATTATTAATCACAACCGCAGCGGGCTTTGCGAGCATCGTTTCTGCGCCCAAATTCACTTCCTGCGGAATGGGGTAAACCTTCATGTTTTCAGGTAACACATCTGCCATAACCAATGATGCGACAAATGCTGAAAACATCGTAAACCACTTCTTCATATTGCATCCTTTCACTTAATTCAGTTGGGGAGTCGAAACAAATAGAATAACAAATTGATTTAATAAACAAAAGAGGTAATTTGCCTTTATGCTTTTTGTGTCCTAGAGAGCACAGGTTTACGCTTAGTGGCGGGTTTCTTTCCTTTTGTTGTTTTAACCTTTGTTTTTGTGCGTGTCGTCGATTTAACAACGGGCGTTGGCTTTTTGGTCGTTTTTACGGACGTGACAGCCTGTTTTCGCGTCGTTTTTGTCGTTTTTGCAGTCGTCTTAGACTTTTTAGTCGTCTTGAGAGGCTTCGGAGAAATCTCCTCAACACGCCTCTTCGGCGCCTTTTTCGTAACGACTTTCTTTACTTTCGCGGGCTTTTTCACTGCTTTCGCAGGTTTTGCCTTTGTAACGGGGTTAGCCTTTTTCGCTGTCTTTACCTTCGCGATTGGCTTGGCCTTCTTTACAGTCTTCGCCTTTGCGGGTACCTTTTTCGCCTTCACCTTTTTGGGGGCTTCAACGATTTGCACGGAGAATCCGAGCGCGGAGAGTTTCGTCACGACGGTGTCAGATGGATTACTCAAGATGATTTCCGTAGCTGAGAAGAGGCGGCGGAAGGGGTAGTTCTTGCGTAAGGCATCAAAATTAGCTTTACGACGTTCAACATCGCCATCAAAGGCTGCTCTGAAACGTGCGGAATCACCTTCAATGTCACAGGTGGCACGTACTGCTATGCGTAGGACTTCTTCATCTGTGAGATTGGCGCCATCAATCTTCAAAGTTGGCACGGGTGCGGGCGGGAAGGCTGGAATTTCGCCAGGCTCAATCCCAAGGAATTCACATGCCGCTTCGTAGACAGCAACCGTCCCATTGGCTTTACCCTCATAGGCGTGACCTGCGATATGCGGCGTCGTGAGGGCGGCAATCGCGGCAAGATCGGGCGAATAGTTAGGTTCACCTTCCCAACAGTCAATGGCGGCGTCCGAGAGGAGGCCTGCGCCGAGCATGGTGGCAACGAGTGCATTGTCGCACACAGGACCGCGTGCGAAGTTGAGTAATACTGCGCCAGGCTTCACCTTACGCACAATGGGACCAGCGAACATTCCGACGGTTTTGTAGGGACCTTCCACATTTAAGGGCACATGGAAGGTGATGACATCGGCTTGCTCAAGAATTTGTTCATACGAAACAAAGTTTCGCGCCATGAAGTCTCCTTGGTCTTGGCGAGGCGGATCGCATCCAATGACCTTCATCCCCAAGGCTTCTTCTGCGAACTTCCAAACAATTCGCCCAACATGACCTACGCCAACGATGCCAAGCGTAGCGCCTTGCCACGAACGCTTTTGGCGTTCGCCGATGACGAGGAGTGCAGCAATCACATAGTCTGCGACACTTTCAGCGTTACATCCAGGTGCTGCTTCAACGCGAATCCCTTTACAGCGCGCGGCTTCAAAGTCGATGTGGTCGGTGCCAACAACGCCGCTGCCGATGAAACGGAGCTTGGTTTTGCTGAGGAGTTCTTCGGTAACGCGACACGTTGAGCGGATAAAGAGAAGGTCTGTCTTTGCGAGGTCTTTCGCGGTGAGCGAACGTCCCTCAATCGCCTTCGCTTTTCCGAGGCGAGAGAAGAGCGCTTCTCCTAATACCATGTTGCGATCGTAGAGAATGTTCACAGCAAATCCTTTAATTGATCCACCGTGATGGAGTAACCCTTACCACACATATGACAGAAGATGTCGTGTGGTTTGCCTTCTGCGATCATCTCTTCAAGGTCGGCCTTGGGCAGAGAGGAGAGCATGTTACGCACGCGTTCGGAGGAACAGGAGCAAGCAAACGAAACGGGGTGTTCAACCACATCCTCTGCGTGGCCGAGTCCGAGCGCTTCTGCGAGGGTGGCTAAATCGGCGCCATCGTCTAACAAACGAAGCACTTCTGGAGAATCAAAGCGTTTGCGCGTTTGAATGAGGGCGTCGGCATCTGCTTCTGGCAAGATTTCGCACATAAGGGCGTGTACGCAGGAAACGTAACCATTCTTTGTGGCGCCAGAAACTTGCACAAGTACAGAACGTTGTAAGGAGGTGCAGAAGTATTCTTCCAAGATGTCGGTCACGCTGATGCACGTTTCAGAAGAAACATTGAAGAGCGCGTTTGAAACATTGGTGCCTTCGCAGATGACGATGCCACACTGGGCTTTAGTGCCGAGGGCTTCACGGAAGAGTTCTTCATCGGAGAGGTCTGAATCATCCAATCCTGCCAAAACCTTTTGACGGGTGTACCCGCGGATGGTGTAATTGGACGTACACTCAATCGTAGCACCGCCTAATTTGCCTTCAGGGAAATGCATCCGCAGTGCGATGGCTTGATTGTTGCGTTCTAAGAGAGTGCCGAGAAGGACTGCGCCACCGACGAGTTCTGCTTGAATGAGGCCTGCGGTAGGGCCGCAGAGGTGATTGCGTTCAAGCGTGCGTGCGGTGTCTGTAACGTTTGCAACGGTGAGGCGGGCTTTGATTTCTGGGAAATAGCCCGTAACGATGCGATCCAAGGAGTTAACGACCATGTGTAAAGCCTATGCGTCAGTGGCGAAAGGGTTAACGATAAATCTCTTCTGTCCACTCGTAATTTGAGGAGTAGGGACGATTGAAGAGGGTTTCAAGCATGAAGTTCAAGATACGTTCGCCAGAGAAGATTTCGTGATAACGCTTACGACCTGCTGCTGCGATCGCCTTACGTTCATCATCGTTTTCTTGCAGACGGAGGAGTTTTTCTACCAAGTCTGGGACGTCGTTATAGTAGAGTACTTCCTTGTCTGTGAAGAAGTCTTGCATGCGGTCGCCATCGTAAACGGCGGTGAGAATGCCCGAACCCATCAAGTGTGCGATGCGGTCGGAGGAGTACCACTTCATGCCGAAATAACGATTGATGTTGAGACCCATCTTTGCGCTAGCGAGGAGGTCATCATACGCTGCACCACCCACGACAGCAGGACGATTACCCATGCCAATGAGTTCAAAGCGAATCGGTTTATCTGCGAGCGCTTCCGAAAGGCGATTGACGAAATCCAAGCGCGGATCGCCTTGGCGCGGTTGACCCGCGTAGAAGATGTCAAAGGAGAAGTCGTCTGCGCTACGGGTGCTATTATCGAGTGTTTCTAATGCGGTATCTGCAGGATTGGGCATGTAGGCGACCACATTCTTGCCCGTGCAGAACTGCTTGAGATACTCTTCGCCGGCAGTTGTCGCGAAGAGTGCATCGCAACTATACATGCGGCGGCGCATTTGTTCCTGCGGATGGGCATCGCACATGGGGTCAACATTGAAGTGTGCGATTTTTACGCCTGGAACGACTTTGCGAATGGCATCGAGCGTTTTGTTGCGAATAAAGTCGCAGTGGCCAATCAAGATGGCGTCAGGACGGAAGTTTTTAGCCGTCTTAATCAACGCCTTATTGACGAGTTTTTCACCCAGTGAGCGAATGCCAAAGCCCATATAACGCGCTAAGTCGCGGTCGGAGAATTCGCACAAACGGTGATTGCCACGCACGGCACCGCACGCTAATGCACGGCCAGGGCCCATGCGGAGTTTGCCATAACGACGAATTAAGAGGTTGTCAACTAAAAGAATGCGCATGTTGCGATCTCCTTATCCTACTTCACCTTGTTTTTGGTTTGAACGTGGCGGGAATCCTGGGCAGACGAGGAGCCCTTCCAAGAGCGCTTCACCACGTTGGGTGAGTTCGCCGTGCTTCACAAACTGTCGGCCGCGACGAAGCTCAGCGGTGTTTTCGGTTAAAATGGTGCCAGGTTTTACTTCTGTAGGCAGTTCACGGATTGAGAGCGGGATGCCTTCGCGCGAGAAGGCGATGGCGTAGGGACGCTCTGCCGAGATGGTTTTAGGCGCGTGACGACGCAGATAGGGCATGTGTGAACACGTGAGGCGCAGGCCGTTCACGCGATTGACTAAGTATTTGCCACCAATGGCCACACAGAAGGCTTCAGGTTTCTTCGCGAGATAATCTGCGAAATCAAAGCATCCCTTATGACGTTGACCCGCGAAAGCAACGCAAGGGTCGATGCCAAAGAGGTTCGCGCCATTCCACACACCATGCTGTTCATCAATCATCGGGTAGAAGGTGTTCTGCATAATCCCGATTTCAAAGTGCAGATGACTCCGTCCTCTCGGGATATCAGGCGTATGCCCCATAATGCCAAGGACGGTGCGCGCGGGGATTTGTTCGCCAATCTTTAAAGAAGCGTCCACATGGTGTAAGTGACCATAAAGGGTGTAAACACCACCAAAATTGGGGATTTGGTGCCACAAAACCACATAATTGCCGTAAAGGGATTCGTTTTTCGTGCAGTCGTTGATGTAAACTACCTTGCCTTCGGCTGCTGCACATACGCGATCCTCGGGTTCTTCCGAACGGCGCCACGGCGGCGCAGGCGCGATATCAATTCCTTCATGGAAACGCGGCGTCCCATCGGCATAACGGCGCGTATTGCCAAACATCCCACTTTCGGGCTTACCCGTGCCCGTATCCATAAAGACACCCTCACGAATCGAACCATCCAAAACCTGGAGGCCCGTCGGCGGATAGAGGCGAATCCCCACACCTTGCTTTGACGCAGTAGCGCCCATGGCAGAAAAGGGGACAGCGCTCACGCCAATCGCGCAAGCAATTGTTTCTAAAAATCGTCTTCTTGTTGTCATCTCTTACATTAATAGTATAACACAAAGTGATACCATGTGAGCACTTTTTATCCGAACAGACCAAAATAGACACCCTTAGCATAAAATGGAGATGTTTTAAGGCAAAAGAGCATGAAAAAGAGCCGTTTTTGAAAACAACCTGTTTTGACTTTGAAAACAACCCTTATTGCTTTTGAAAATAGGTTGTTTTCAACTCCAAAACAACCTGTTTTCAAAAATACCCCTATTTGCCTATTTTCAGCCGACAAAAGTAACGCTTAGAAAATAAAACGACTCGCCTTTGAAGACGAGTCGTTTTGGGTAATGGTTAATAGATGAGATTAACCAATCTGAAGGCCCTTAGCCTTGAGCTGAGCAGCGTCCAAAGCATAGGCAGGATCGATTTCGATCAAAGTGTCTGCAGGAACGTTGATACCAGCAGCTTCCAACCATGCACGCCACTTCTTCTGGAGGTCGCGCTTGGTGGTGGCAGGGGAGTCATTGCCTTCGGCATTCTTAACAGGGGAGAATTCCTGTTCGCGGTCGAAGTCCAAGCATGCGAGCGTCTTTGCATTGGGGATGACGTCGAAGATGAACTTTTCGAACTTATAGCCGTTGGGCTTTTCGGGCTTGACGACGTCGCCAGCTTCGTTGACCATCGCGATCTTCTTGAATGCGAGGTGGAGCGGCATGGCGCGTTCTGCTTCAGCCTTCAAGAAGGCGTAAGAGAACATGTGGATAGCGGGAGAACCATAAGCCAACCAGAGCGAACCGTCGGCGTTGGTGCGTTCCATCTGTTCGTCAGAGAGTTCGGAGTATTCGACCATTGCGTAGTGACCATCGCGGATCACGACCACGCCCATACCTTCATGTGCGTCGCGCTTCTTGCAGACCTTGAGGGTCATATCGGCGCCCTTTTCAGCGTGGATACCCACGAAAGAAGGATCAGCGATTGCGACCATGGGGTTGTCGACCTGGAAGAAGAAGACCTGTTCAATGCCGCGCTTTTCCATGTCGGCGAGAGCACCAGAACGATCAAGCGCTGCGAGCATACCACCGTGGCCGTCGGGGCTCATGAAGATGTGACCCGGCTTATCAAGGATGATCTTGCCTTCAGGGGTCAATGCAGGCCACATACCCTGGATGAAGAAGAAAACATCTTCACGAGGAAGGCCAAAGTAATCATTTTCTTCGAAGTGAGCGCGCGTAGCAGCATCGTTCGTATCGGAGGTCATGATATAGAAGGGTACGCGTGTGTTGTAAGTGCGGTTGAGGCCGAGAATCTTACGAGCGTGGAACCAGAAGAGGGAGCGATCGGTGATGGGCCCGATGGGGTAAGCGCCCTTAGGACCTTCATAACCTAAGCGAGAGCCCTGGCCGCCAGCCACGAGAAGCGCTGCCACCTTGCCTGCTGCCAAAAGGGCTTCACCCTTTGCCACGCATGCCTTGAGGGCGTCACCTTCCGGAACTTCCACAGGAGCGGGTTCAAATGCGCCTGCAGCAGCGGCGGGAGTGCCTGCATCGTTCAACATGCCCTGCATGCGAGCGATTGCAGCGAAGTCCAACGTTGCAATCTGAGCCAACAAAGCGGTCTGTTCGTCGGCATTGAGTTTATCCCAAAATGCGAGCACGTGGCCCTGACCATTTGCTTCCAACACTGTCTTTGCTTCTGTGAATTCCATTGAATCTCTCCTTAGGATTGATAAATGAGTGAACTGAAATTACTCTTGGGCTTCTTGGGCGCGCTGTTTCAAGTAGGCTTCAACGAATCCCTGCACGTACTTGCCGTCCATCATGCCTTGGATATTGGCATTTTCAAAGCCTGTACGGTGATCCTTCACCATCGTGTACGGCTGGAAGACGTAAGAACGAATCTGGCTACCCCAAGCGATTTCACCCTTGTCGCCGTAGAAACGTTCCATTTCCTTACGCTTCTTATCCATTTCCAATTCGTACAACTTTGCCTTCAAGACCTGCATTGCACGCGCCTTGTTTTGGTGCTGAGAACGTTCCACCTGGCAGGCCACCACAATACCGGTAGGAATGTGGGTCAAACGCACTGCAGAGTCGGTCTTGTTCACCTTCTGACCACCAGCACCACCAGCGCGGTAGGTGTCTACGCGCAAATCTTCTTCCTTGATTTCGATATCGACATCATCGGAGATTTCTGCCACCACGTCCAAGGATACGAACGATGTGTGACGGCGCTTTGCTGCGTCAAAGGGTGAGATGCGCACGAGACGGTGAACGCCACGTTCTGCCTTCAAATAACCATAAGCATAGGCGCCCTTTACCACGAACATCACGCTCTTAACGCCAGCTTCATCGCCAGGCTGAAAGTCTAAGACTTCCACTTCAAAGCCTGCATCATCTGCGTACATCTGATACATACGATAGAGCATTGATGCCCAGTCGCATGCTTCCGTGCCGCCTGCACCAGAGTGCAACGTCAAAATCGCGTTACAAGCATCCAACTTACCGCAGAGCAACGACTGCAAACGAAGTTTGTCTTCAATCTTTTCTGCGCGATCTAAGCTTGCGATGGCTTCATCAGCCATAGTGTCCTGCTCGGGGCCGGGCTCTTCTGCATCGGCCATTTCAAGCGCCATTTCTGCTTCTTCAACTGCGGAAACCAAGTCGTCGTAAGGATAGATAAAGGCCTTTTCTGCATTGCCTTCAGCAATAACGGCACGTGCTGCCTCAGGATTATCCCAGAAGCCGGGTTCTGCTTGACGGGCTTCTGCTTGTGCGAGGCGTTCCTTACGTTCTTCAATCTTCAAATAACCACGCATTTCCTCAACGCCTGTTTTAAGCGTTGTAATGCGTGCTACGATTTCATCCCTATTAAACATCTAAAAACTCCAATGGGGTATTTCTCCAAAAGTATATCACAATTTGGGATTTAGTGTGAAATACTTATGACATTTAACGCGGTTCTTTATCCTTAGCGTTTTAGCAAGCGTTTGAGCATCAAGGCGATAGGAAGCGGCGTAAGAATAAACGTCACAATGAGTAGGGTGAGAATGCCGATTGCGAAGGGTGTCCACGGAATCGCAATTGCAATGGGAAGCCCGCCAAAAGGCATCCAAGCGAGTGTCCATCCCGTAAAGCCCCACCCTGCTGTGAACGCAAAGAGTAGCGCAGTCAAAATTGCGGTTAATGTCAGTAGGCATGCTTGTGCGAAAAGGAGGCGTCCCATTTGGAATTTGGTCATGCCAATGGCGTGTAAGGTGCGTAATTCATCACCCATTACGCGGACATTCGCTGCTAAAAGGGAGATGAACCCAGAACAGAGAATGACGAGTGACCAAAGGGGAATACGCGCCAAATCTGCCAAAAGAGCGCTACTGCGCGCAATCGTGCCAGTGCTAATTTCGTCACGAAGGTGCACCACGACATTTGCGGGTGCGACGGGTTTTTGCCCTGGGCGTGGCTTACCGCCAAAGCGTGTTTCGTAGTAAGGGCGCGTCACTGTGTCTTGGTTTGCAAAGGTTTGAAGCGCCAATTCAAGGCGATCTGAGAAGGAATAGAGCGCTTGATCATCGCGCGGCGTTTCTACAGGAAGCGTTGCCCAAAGGAAACGGGTGCGTGAGCAAGGTTCGGGGTCCCACTGTTTAAAGCAGGTGTCGCTTACGAAAACGGGGCCTAATGTGCCCATTGGTGCGCCATTTCGTGCGCGTAAGCGTGCTCGTGCTGTGAAAAGGTGCCAATTAATTGAGCGGATGGCGGTAATCTTTAGCGGCAGCGTAAAGACTTTGCCAGCGCGATTTTTGCGTTGGATATGAAAGGTGTCACCCACATTTAAGCCACATTGACGTGCAAACATCGCTGTAACGGTGACGCCTGTTTCGCCAGGCGTGCCGATAAGAAGGATGTTGTTTTGCTTAGGTTTGGCGCCTGTACGTTCAACAATAGCCGCGAAGTCTTCGTCTTGCAGACGGTATTGTTCTGCAGTAAATGGCGTGAGCGCCACGCCTTGAACTGCGTTTTTCGCGAGGTTTTCTGCTCCTTCTGGTGAAATCCCATTGGGCAAAAACGAAACAACGGCATCTGGTAATTCGCGAGAGGGGATGAAGGGGTCGGTTAAAGACGCACCCCACAAGTGAATCGCAAAGAAGGCGCCAAGACCTGTGGAAAGCATCATCACCATACGCGCATTGCGGTCGGCAAAACGCGTTAAACAGCCGTGAAGTAATTCGGGGCGCAAGCCCATGACTTTACCAATCGGCCACGCGAAACAACGTTCACTGAGCCATAGCAATGGGCGCACAATGCGTAAAAGCCCCCAAATGGTGAGTGGTAAACCAATGAGGAGGAAATAGGCGCTACGCCAAAGTGGATGAGCATGGAAAATGAACGGCGTAAGTAGGATTGGCAAAAGAAGCGTAATTGCAAAGAGAAAAGGCTTCAATTGATTTTGAATTTCACCTCTTTTGGATTGCAATTTCAGTTCATTTGGCGCAAGTTGTCGGACGTGTCGGATGGGCACGATAAATGCAGCGCACATAGAAAGCGTAATTAACGCAATAACGCCGAGTGGCGTGGCTAACCCAAAATGCAATCCATCAGGGAAAAGGAGAGGTCGCGTATGAACAAAGTAGGCTAAAACGCCCCATCCAATAACGAACCCAAGTGCGCCTCCAACGCTCGCAAGGAAATAACCTTCGCGCAGAATCAAGGCTGTCAATTGACGCGCGGTCATCCCGATGGCACGCAGTCGTGCGTAACGAGGACGATTTTGTTCAATACCCACGCAGAGCGCGTTGACAATCATGCACAACGTTGCCACGCAGGCAAGGATGACGAGAAGTGGTACTTGTCGCGAAAGACTTTGAATTGCATCAGAACGCAGTTGACGCAAAAGGTCGTCGCGTGTGATTAAACGCGCAGAATCGTCATCGGGTGAAATCGTGCGCACCAATTCTGAAAGCGCCTTTGCCGAATGAAAAGGTTTGAGACGAACGAGAATGAGATTGCAAAGACCTTCTGTTTCGGCGAGGGCTGCAGCATCTGCAAGATTGTCAGACGCAAACATCGTTGGAAAACCGCTGACAGGGCGAATCTGCTCAGAAAGATAACCACAAATAGTGGCATTCACACTACCGCCAGGTGTAACCACAGGTAGACGCGTGCCAATCGGTGGCGCGGCTTTGAGTCCATCTGGACCAAACGCAAAGGGCGAGATGACGAACTCGGGTTCGATTGCGTCTGCTTGTGGCCAACGTCCCGCCGCTAATCCGTCAGGATAGGGGCATTCAGAGAAGTCGCGTACAGGAGAGATGCCGCCTGCTGCGCCAGGGCCTTGTTGCGGACGACCATCTGGACGCCAATCAAGTCTGCAACGAAACACTGTGGTAGTGGCGCAAGATGCAATATCGGGAGAGGCTAATACGGCTTCCGTAACTTCCTTGGGAATCATCTTAACAGGCGAAGCGTGCGTTAGGTTCTGAATGCCAGAGCCTTTCGGAGCAGCGCCAGATGCGCGGTTGGTCGCGACCCAACAGTCAAAGGGTTTACCCATGGTCTCGCTGAGTGGGCGTCCTTGCCACCAAGTAGTGAGCGCGAGGCCAAGCGTCCAAGTGAGAAGTGCGGCGGCCGCCGTAACGCCAAAGAGCGCACATCCTAAACGGAGACGGTCTTTGCGGAGCGTATTGCGAAAGAGCAGGGAGATTGCGCTCATGCCATAAACTCCAAATAACGCGTAGCAACCGTGGCGGCATTATGTTCAGAATCAAAGGCTCCGCGAATGGTGCCATCGCGTAAAACGTGAATCACATCGGCCGCAGCTGCGACTTGTGCATCGTGAGAAATGAGCAAGATTGCCGTGCCGAGTTCTTTGTTTAAACGCGTTAAGGTTTCACAAAAGGCGCTTGCAGAAGGTGAGTCAAGATTGCCAGTGGGTTCGTCTGCCAAGATTACGCGAGGCTCCATTGCAAAAGCACGCGCAATAGCCGTACGCTGCGCTTCACCGCCAGAGAGCGTTTCTGCGAGTTGATTTGCGCGATGGGTAAGACCGACGAGCTCAAGAAGCTTGTCTAAACGCGCTTGTGGCAATGCGTGACCATCCAATAAAGACGGAAGCGCGATATTTTCTGCCACAGTCAACGTTGGGATTAAGTTGAAGTCTTGGAAGATAATGCCAATGGTGCGTCGACGCAAAAGTGTAAGCTCATTATCCGTGCGCCCCATGAGTGATTCGCCTGCGATGGAAAGCGTGCCCGCATCTGGCGGAATCAAGCCCGCTAAGAGATTGAGCAGTGTACTTTTGCCAGCGCCAGAAGGACCCATAACTGCATGAAACGCACCTTCAGGAAGGCGAAGGCTAATATTACGCAAGACATCAATCGTGCGATTTTCAGAATGAAAAGACTTAAAGAGTTGGTCGGCTTCAAGCGCGTACATGGCAAACCTTTTAGTA
>JAZRAG010000071.1:0-7564 GCA_045634445.1 Candidatus Spyradenecus sp.
GTCACGATGCCAACGCTTTTCCCTGCGCATTGGGCGTGTTCGGAGATGGACTTAATGGGCGTCTGATTGACATCCACGCCGATGGCGCCATTGTAAGTGCGCTTACCGCAAGCCATTGCTGTGGCTGCTGCAGCCGAGTCGGTTACGCTATTATCTGCCGAACGCGTCTCCAGAATGCTGTAAATCGCGCCATCCAACGCCAAGGGCGCGCCTTTGGCCTGGCGTGCAATCGTGAGCGATGCGTGACCTGTGCCATCAGGAATCATGATAATGATGTTCTTCTTCGGCGCTGCAACGCAGAGCGTCGCAATCAATAAGCTGGCAAGGATAAGACTCTTCTTCATGGTAACCTCTCTCTGAAAAGGATCATTCAATCGCACGCTCGGTGCTGACATTGCCACAAGATGGGCTTAGTCTGCGTAAAGCGTCTGCGGTGCAGCCTTGGCAATCGTGAGCTTGATAATATCGCCTGGCTTTACGCCTTCTGGTGGCGTGAAGATGACAATCTTGTTCGACGACGTACGTCCCGACCAACGTGCCTTATTGCGCAAGCTTGGCCCTTCGACGAGGACATCCACCTCAGTGCCAATCAGGGCTTGGTTCATCTGCGCACCACGCACGTCCTGGTCGCTCAACAACACCTGATTACGGCGTGCCTTTTCGGCTTCGGAGACGTCATCTTCCCACGTGGCCGATACTGTGCCCGGACGTGGGCTATACTTGAAGATGAAGGACTGGTCAAACTGCGCTTCTGCCATCAAGGTGCGGGTCTGTTCGAAATCGGCTTCGGTTTCACCAGGGAAGCCAACAATCACGTCTGTCGTTACTGCAATCTGCGGCACTGCATCGCGCAACTTCGCCACGGCCTCAAGGTAACGTTCACGCGTGTAACCACGACGCATGCGCGAGAGCACTTCGGTTGAGCCGCTCTGCACAGGCAGGTGCAAGTGATGGCAGAGCTTGGGTTCTTCACGATACAAACGAATCAATTCATCTGTCACGCCCGAGGGGTGACCGCTTGTGAAGCGAATGCGTTCAATGCCTTCAATCGCTGCCACCGCCTCCAAGAGACGCGGGAAGGGCAGGGTGTAACCCCCAGGAGAGGGCGGATCTTGTTCGTCAAAGGCTGGCGTGCGCAGGCCGTAATTCATGATGGACTGACCCAAAAGCGTCACTTCCTTCACGCCATTGGCCGCCAAATCACGCACTTCTGCCAAGACATCACGCGCCGGACGGCTCCATTCGTCACCGCGCACATCGGGCACGATGCAGTAGGTGCAGCGGCGATTGCAACCCAACAGAATCGTCACAAAGGCCGAAAAGCCCCCGTGAAAGACGTGACCACTCGGTGCATCGGGCTGTGCATGTAAATCGGTTAAGGCTAAGGTCGAGCGGCCCTGTAATGCAGCTTCCACTGCAGGTGCCACGCGATCTGCGCAACGCGTTCCCACGGCGAAGTCAAGCGTGGGGATCTTCTTAAAGATGTCTTTACCCATGCGCTGGGCCATACAGCCCATCAAACCCACCACACGCGTGGGACGTTCGCGCTTCGTCGCGCAGAGCAGCCCAAGCTTGCCCAATGCCTTATCTTCGGCTTTACCACGCACCGAACACGAATTCACGATGATGATATCTGCCGAAGCCTCATCGGCGGCTTCCGTGTGACCTGCATCTAAAAGGGCACGTGCGGCCGCTTCGCTTTCGCGAACATTCATCTGGCAACCATACGTGTGAAAGGCAAATGTAGCCATAATCCTCAAACTCCAAACAATCGATAAAAAGGGTTCTCTCTTACTTCAACGTCGCCAGGGCATTCCCCATGCGTTCAAGCGCGGCTTCCAAACGTGCCGTCTGCGTGGCGAGGTTGATGCGCACCCATCCGGGTTGACCAAAGATCGCGCCATCATGAGTCGCCACCCCATGACGCAGGAAGAACTGCGCTGGCGTCTCTCCGCCCAATTGCGGCACCAAGCGGGTGCAGTCCATAAAGGCCAAATACGTCGCATTCAAACGGCAGAGCGGCAGGCCCCACTGCGCAGCGGCGCGTTCCATCACATCACGATTCCGACGCAAATACGCGAGCATGCCCAAACGCCAAGGTTCGCCATAACGATACGCCGCCTCAGCGGCCACCCATCCAAAGAGATTCACATCTGGCACAATCTGACCATACGCCGCGCGATACCATGCACGCAATTCGGGATTCGGGATAATCGCAAAGGCACACCCCAGCCCTGGCACATTCCACGTCTTACTGGGTGCTACAAAGGTGATGATCGCATTGCGTTCAGCATCGCTCTGCGCTAAGGACAACATCGGCGTGTAGGTGTGCGGCGCATCCAAAACAAGGCCACCGTGGATTTCATCGGCCACCAACCACAGATTGTGCTTCACGCAGAAGGAGAGCACATCACGCAACTCCGCTTCCGACCACAAATGGCCAAGCGGATTGGCGGGATTGCAGAACATCCACGCACCAGCCCCCTGCGCATCCAACGTTTCCAACGGTGGCAAAGGCGCTCCCTGCATCGCGAGCTCAATCTTCCGTTCGCGCACACCATGAATCGCTGCCGATTCCATAAAGTGGTGGTACACCGGCTCGCCAATAAAGAGGTCGCTCGCCTCCGGACGCTTCTCGCGCAACATGCGACAAAAGAGGTTGAGGGCACACACCACGCCCGGCGACGGCACCACCCACTCGCGTTCAATTGCGAGTCCATAGTGTTCGCGATGATACGCAATCATCGCCTCAATCGCAGCCTCAGACTCCACCGCATACGCATAATGACCCGTCTGTGCACGCTGCACCAAAGCCGACGTGATCTCCTCGCACGAGCGGAAATCCATGTCCGCAATCCACAAAGGAATCACATCCTTCGGATACTGACACCACTTGATGCTATCCCGTGGCGCTGGCGAAAGCGGTTGGTCAAAAAACGCAAAATCGTACTTCATCATTCAAATCCAAAACTATGAGACGCAAATCAAGCGCTCATTTGCATAAGACCCCTATAGTATACCATAATCACGCGCGCGTGACCCAACCTTTCACGCACGCCTTTTACCCTGTGTGCTAAGGGCATCAGTCGCCTGCACTGATGGCGCATCCAATCCTACCCAAAAGGAAGCAAAAGACTGCCCAAAAGAGGACGCCAAACCTCTCCCAAATAGACCTCAAATTCACCCAAAAACGTAAAGCCCACAGTACCGATTTTGAAAACAGGTTGTTTTCAAAATCAAAAAGGCTTGTTTCGAGATTGAAAACAGGTTGTTTTGATCCTCAAAAAGGCTTGTTTTCAAAAAGCTTGATTTTAAAGGCTTTGAAGCCCCTCCCCTAAAAGCCCCAAAACGCCCGCCAAATCACATCCCATTTCCCTACGCTTAAAACGAAATGAGCGCATCTTACGACGCGCTCATTCGATGTAAGACAATGTCTTAGAAAGCCTTAGGCGACCTTACGCTTCAAAGCCAAGCCAGCCACACCAAGCGCCAAAAGCGCCAATGCCGTCGGCTCGGGAACAGAAGCGAAGTCTTCCGCAGTAGCCTTGCCATTCATCGTGTATAGTTCAATATTGGACATATTAGCGTCGTTACCGATAACGATTTCATCAAAGGTTGCAGGGTACGGAATTGAGCCTGACCATTTGGAGCCCGTGTTTAAGAGCTCGCCATTGACATAGCAATCAATGTATTGACTGCCATTTTCAGTATAAAAGATGAGGCCAATGACATTGGTGCTGTTTTCTTGGAAGAAGACCATATTGGAATTTGTTTTCCAATTTGCATTAGAATTTGTGGCTAAATTACCCGCGTAATTCATACCAACGCGGAGGATGCCCTTTTCGGTTCCGTTATTCTTTGTTCCGTCGTAACCAAGGCTATAGCAGAGCGTGTCGCTTAACACCGAAAGGAAAGCGTTCATATTTGCAGAAGAAGAGAACGTACCTAAATCAAAGGTGAGAGCGACAGAGAATCCAGACGCGGTGCCGTTGACAGCGATGGATTGGCCATTAGTTACAGCGCCATGGCTAGTCCAGCTAGTCGTCACGGCCTGGGCAGCGAAGGCGCAGAAGGCTGCGAATGCGATAAGAAGTGCTTTCTTCATGTTTTGTACCTTTTTGTTAAAAGACGAAAATCACCCATACAATAACATAAGAGGGTGGGGGAATGCAAGCATTATTCGTTGTTCGCTATTCGTTTTTTGCTTTTCGTTGGGGGATGATAGCGGTGCGCTTTCTTTGTCTCTGTGGTCCTTTTGTCTCTTGAAGGGTGAGTAAAGGGACAAAGCGACAAAAGGGAGAAAGGATTGGCGACTGCGCAGTTGAGCGTTACCGCGCTGATTGGGGCTTGATGGCGCTATTGTCAGGCAGTGTTTGAAGGGGGTAAGGCCATGAACAAATGGTGAAAATGCTTACGGGAGACGTGGTTGCGTGTCATACAAACCGCGAAGTCTGTATACTGTAGTACGCATACAAACTGAAAGGTATGTAAAAGGTTGAAGGGGTGTTTCGGGGGGTGTTATACTGAGGGCAGACAAAACAGATTGGAGGTCTACAATGAACAAACTCGCATGTTGTTTAGCATTAATCGCAGGTGTAGCTTTTGTGGCAGAGGCTCGTCCTGAACCACCGCGTCGTGAACCTGCGCGTCATCATCGTCCGGCTCCGAAGCCGCAGAAGTCTTCGAAGGTGAAGTGGGGGGTGAACATCTCGCCCTTTGGCAGTTCGCTTTCGGTGGGCTCGCGGATTGGGAAACACGGTGGGGTATCGATTACGGTGCCGCTCACGCCGCCACCGCCGGCTCCTGTCATTCGTGAGGAGAAGACGGTAATCGTGCAGCAGGCGGCTCCTGTGATTATCCAGCAGACACCGGTCGTGGTGAATGACGGGGTGGAGTTGAATCCCGTTTATGTGGGCGGTACAAAGACACGCACGTGGGTGGAGGGTTACTGGAAGGTAACGCGTGACCCGAATGGTCGCGAAACTTCGCGTACGTGGGTGCCTGGGTATTGGGAGGAGTAATTGGATGCAGGATGACTGAGGTCGTCTTTGTATACAATAAAGACTAAATGGCGCTGGCAGAGGGAAATCCTTTGCCAGCGTTCGTTTTCTATGTTACAATGACCTTATTATGGATCAGTTGACTTATCTTGTTGCGTTTCTTGTGCTCATTGCGTTGATTGCGGTGGTGCCCGTGGTGGTGCGTCGCTGGCATATCCCCTCTGTGGTGGCGATTATGGCAGTGGGGATTTTGATTGGGCCTCATGGGATTAAGCTTTTGGGAAGCATTGCGGACTGGATTCCTTCGTCGGTGGATGGGGCGGATCTGCGCATGGTCGTGGATGCGATGGGCTTTTTGGGGTTGGTCTTCTTGATGGCGTTAGCGGGCGCTGAAACTGACTTACGCATGTTGATTAACGAGAAGCGTGCGGTGGCGGCGCTGTCGGTTTTGACCTTTGCTTTGCCTGCGGCGGCGGGGTATTTCGTCTATTGGCTCTTTGATCCGTCGCGTCCGATTAGCGCGTGGGTGTATGCTTCGCTCTTCGCTTCGCACTCTATTGGTATTGTCTTTCCGGTGATTCGTGAGATGGGTTTGGTGCGAACGCGGTTTGGTATCGCGGTATTGTCGTCGACAGTAATTACGGATATTTTGTCTTTGGTCTTGCTCGCGGTGTGCGTGCAGGTGCAGGCAATGAAGAGCGATGTAGCCTCTGTGGTGCAGGGGATTTCCATCTTAGAACGTGTAGACCTTTCGTTTTTAGGCGGATGGTTCGTGCCCGCGTTTATTGGTTTGATTGCGCTCTTTGTGGCGGTGGTGTTGTGGGTGGTGCCGATGTTGTGGCGTCTCGTTGAACACTTCTTGCCGCATGGGGATGAAACGAAGGTGACCTTCTTCCTCTTGGTGGTATTGGCCATCGTTTTGGCGGGTGAAATGCTCGGTGTGAACTTGATTGTGGGCGCCTTCGTGGCAGGGATGGCAGTGGCACGTGCGCCGCATTTCCATCGTGCAGGTGGGGAAATTCACCGCCGTTTGGAGAGTATTGGCTTTGGGCTCGTGATTCCCTTCCTCTTCTTAAGCGTGGGTTTCCACGCAGATTTAGGGGTCTTTTTGGGTCTTGGCGAACAGGGGGACATGGTGCGGAGCCTCTTGATTGCGTTGGCTACGGTGGTGGGCCTTGTGGGAAGCAAGGTGCTCAGTGGGTGGTTGGCGATGCGCATTTCGGGCTTTGACAATAACCAAGGGCTCTGCGCTGGCTTGATGACGGTGCCGCAGCTGTCTGCCACGCTTGCCGCGGCCGCAGTGGCTTTGAGTTTGAACCTCTTGGATGAGACCTTCTTCAACGCAATCGTGGTGCTCTCTTTGGCGACGACGTTGCCAGTGCCGACCTTGGTGCGTTTGTTGATTTCGCGGAAGAGCGTTTCGTTTGACACGCGTGAGCGTGGTGGCGCGGCGATTAAGTCGCCTGATAGCGTAGCTGAATTGGACCATTTGGGACTTTCGGTGTAATGCAAGTAAGCTTTTGGGAATGAGGACGTTGAGTGTATGTCTGAAACGACACCTTTACTTTCGATTGAGAATCTCTCGGTGACCTTTCGCACACCAGGGGGCTTGGTGACGCCTGTACCGGACGTTTCGCTTCATGTGCACGCTGGTGAACGCGTGGCTTTGGTTGGCGAAAGCGGCTGTGGTAAGTCGGTGACGGCTTTGAGCGTGACGGCATTGCCGCCGGCAGATCGCGCCATTCGTGAGGGACGCATTCTCTTTAATGGCTGTGATTTGATTCATGATGCAGAGGCATTGCGCGCGGCACGTCGTCATGGTATCGCGTATGTCTTTCAGGATCCCATGGCGAGTTTGAACCCCGTTCTGCGGATTCGTGACCAGATTGCTGAAGCCTTACCGCCGATGTCGGCTACAGCGCGCCAACAGCGTGTCTTGGAATTGCTTGCCGATGTGGGCTTGCCAGACCCTGTGCGCGCGGCAGCTTCGTATCCGTGCGAACTCTCTGGTGGTCAGTGTCAACGCATCATGCTCGCAATGGCACTCGCGGCTGAACCGCAGTTGCTCATTGCTGACGAACCCACCACCGCGCTGGATGTGACGACCCAACGTAAGATCTTGGGGCTCATGGATAAGTTGGCCCGCGATCGTGGGATGGCGCTCTTGCTCATTACGCACAACTTAGGCATTGTGGCGAGCTATATGGAGCGTTTGTATGTGATGTACGCTGGGCGAATTGTGGAAAGTGGCCCCGTGAAAGAGGTGATCTCTGCACCGCGTCATCCGTACACTTGCGGCCTTTTGGCCGCGGTGCCGAGTTTGCGTTTGGAACGTACTGAACTGCAGGACATCCCAGGGACGGTGCCGCCGCCTGGACGTTTTCCGCCAGGGTGTGCCTTTGCACCGCGTTGTTCGCGTGCTACACCGGACTGTTCGCAAGCAGTGCCGCCATTGTATGTTACGGAAAATCGCGCAGTGCGGTGTCCGAATGTCTAAGGATTACGCGGGATGAAGGAGTGGCTTAAGCGCGTTTTCGCCAACCCGTGGTGTTTAGCAGGCATCA
>JAZRAG010000072.1:0-14283 GCA_045634445.1 Candidatus Spyradenecus sp.
TTCCGGTGGCCATAGAGAGGATGTAACACCCGTTCCCATTCCGAACACGGAAGTGAAGAGCCTCATCGGCGAGGGTACTGCCAGGTTCGCTGGTGGGAGAGTAGCACGCTGCCGGGTTTTCCCACAAGCCTGATCTCGAAAGAGGTCAGGCTTTTTTTATTTGTGTTTACAACTAAAACTGAAGCCCCTCCCAACATTTGAGCGCTTCAAAAGGCGACTAACGCAAGCAAATGTGTGCACTTCCCCTCACGCATACATGCGCCTAAACACAAAATGTACACGCCAAAGTCTGTTTTTGAAAAAGAAAATAGGTAAAAACAGCCCCAAGGGCCTTTCCGCTATCAAAGTCTGCCCATATTCACAGTTATTAAAGACAGCCATATTCACAGTGTAAGATCCTGGCGGAGAGCGCGACCAATGATACGGAAAAGGAGATGCTCGTAAAAGAGTGAGGAAGTGATATGGTGCAGATTCGTAATACGGAATGAGCGTTGTAGAAGCGTGGAGGGTTTCTAAAAGGAGTGGGAAAAGGACGTGCTTCTATTTTTCTTCGTACATTTGTTATACACAAATTTGCGGTGTATGAGTGTGGCGCTTAGTGTGAGCACGTGCGAAGGAGTGAAATTCCTCTAAAACGTGTAGGTGTTGATAGGGTTTTATTTGGCTTCTGTGTACGTTTCTACTTGCAAAGAGGTGAGATGTGCGGTACACTATAAGAAGTCTTGGGCAAGGCCCGTTTGAGTATGAATAAGGAGTTTTTATGGCACGTTTTACGCTTCCTCGCGATTTGTATTTTGGTCCTGGTGCAATGAATGAGCTTTCTGTACTTGGAAAGACTTGCAAGCGCGCAATGGTGGTGACGGGTGGCTCTTCAATGAAGAAGAGTGGCGCATTAGACCGTTTGGATGCAATTTTAAAGAAGGCTGGCTTAAAGGTAAAGCATTTTGAAGGCGTGGAACCCGATCCTTCTGTTGAAACGGTGATGAAGGGCGCTAAGGCAATGGAAGCCTTTAAGCCTGATGTAATTGTTGCAATTGGTGGTGGTTCTCCTATTGACGCAGCTAAGGCAATGTGGGTCTTTTATGAATACCCAGAAAAGACCTTTGACGATATTAAGGATCCGTTCACGATGCCTGTTTTGCGTCAGAAGGCTATTTTCGTAGCTGTTCCTTCAACGTCTGGCACTGCAACGGAAGTGACTGCATTCTCCGTGATTACGGACTATAGCACGAAGGTGAAGTATCCTTTGGCAGACTATGAAATCACGCCGGATATTGCAGTGGTTGACTCTGATCTCGCAGAAACGATGCCTCCGAAGTTGACGGCTCATACGGGCTTGGATGCGTTGACGCATGCAGTGGAAGCGTATGTGGCAGGTTTGCATAGCGATTTCTCTGATCCGCTCGCTTTGAAGGCAATTCAAATGATTGATGATGATTTGATTGCTTCTTACAATGGTGATATGGCTGCACGTGGTCGTATGCACGTAGCACAGTGCTTGGCTGGTATGGCATTCACGAATGCGCTTCTTGGCATTACGCACTCTATTGCGCATAAGATTGGTGCACAGTTTAACCTTCCTCACGGCCTCTGCAATGCGATTCTCTTGCCTTATGTGATTCAGTTTAATCGTAAGGCTTGTGAAGGTCGTTATGCGGAAATTGCTCGCGCGCTTGGCCTTCCTGGCGCAACCGAACGTCAGTTGGTCAACGTGTTGGTTGACAAGATTTGCGCATTGAATGAATCGCTTGATATTCCTGCAACGCTTGAAGAAGCTGGCGTTTCTGAAGAAGTCTTTTCCAAGAACCTCGAGTTTATCTCTAAGAATGCGAAACTCGACCCTTGCACGGGAGCAAATCCTCGCAAGACCACTGCGGCAGACATCAAGAAGATCTTGAAGGCTGCTTACAATGGAACACCTGCACAGGTAAATTGGTAAAACATCCTCCTAACACACGATACCCTGTGACCGCATCGCGGCACAGGGTTTTTTGTTATGGTACGCAATGATTTGCAGTAATAGGTGTCACGATAACGGAAATGATAAGGTCTTGTAGATGAAGGAAAAGAAATAAAAAGGCTCGCCATCGCGAGCCTTTTACTATGAAAAGTCTATTTGTATGGAAGTTTAAACGTTTGTAGATTACTGCTTAAGCAATGCTTCAAGACGTGTGGAGGATTGTGCCTGTACTTCTTTATAGAGGCTATTGCCATGGGCATCCATCGCAACAGTCACAGGAAAGTTGCGCACGCGGAGATGCCACATTGCTTCTGCAGCACCAAACTCATCAAGGAAATCAACGCCTTCAACGCGCTCAACCGCATTCGCGATACTTGTGGCTGCACCACCAACGGCTTGTAAATAGACGCATCCGTGTTCTTTACATGCTGCAAGCGTAGCTTCACCCATGCCACCTTTTCCGATAATCATGCGTAAGCCAAAGCGAGCGATGATATCGGCTTCGTAAGGTTCTTCACGAGAGGATGTTGTTGGGCCGCCAGCTACCATTTTCCACTGAGCAGTACCATCAGGAAGCGTTTCTTGAATCATCACAGGACCGCAATGGTAAAGTGCGGAGGTGGAGAGGTCGATGCCTTCTGGAAGTGTACCGCCATCGTGTAAGTGCTTATGAAAGCGATCACGGCCAGTATGGACAATGCCATCTAACAATACGGTTTCACCAAGCTTAAGGTTGCGAACGTCAAGCGTAGCAATGTCCATTGTTTAGTCTCCTTTGATGACTTTAAGTAAGAGCTCTCTTCCGTTAAAAAGAAAGCGGAAAACGGCGTTTATCATCTGAAGAACCGTTTCCCGCTTATCTTCTATTGGCAACGCTTAGACCAAGCTGCCTGCAGCCATGACAGAAGCATTCACGGTCATGCGCTGTTCATCTTCAAGCAAGCCATTGAGTGCGTGCACATAAGCGCGAATGGCTGCTTCAATGATGTCTTGTGCTACGCCACGGCCGAGATAGACCTTGTGGTTGTGGCGGATACGAAGATCGCATTCACCCTGAGCATCAACGTTTGCCGTAACTGCAGAAACGGAGAAGTTTTCAACCGTAACGTGCAAGTTGAGCATCTTGTTGATGGCGTTGAAGGAGGCTTCAATCGGGCCATTACCCATTGCCACATCTTCAATGGAGTTGCCATCCACGCAGAGACGTACGGTTGAGACATCGGCTGTGGTATTGCCTGTGGTGGTGAGGAAGCGTTCAAAGACGAGCTTCTGCTGTGCGTCATTGCGCATTTCCAAACCACGTGCGAGCGCTTCAATATCTGCGTCGGTAACAATCTTCTTTGCATCGGCCAATTCCTTGAAGCGACCGAAGAGTTCCTGCAAGTGCGTTTCAGAGAGGATGATGCCGAGCTGTTCGAGGCGGTCCTTGAGGGCGTGCTTGCCAGAGTGCTTGCCGAGAACCATCTGGCTCTGCGAGAGACCCACGGATTCGGGCGTCATGATTTCGTAGGTTTCGCGGTTGGCTAACATACCGTGCTGGTGGATGCCAGATTCGTGTGCGAATGCATTCTGGCCAACGATTGCCTTATTGTTCTGGACGCGGCTACCGGTCACAGAGCAAACGCAACGGCTCGTCGACATGATGCGTGTGGTGTCCACATCGCACTGCAAGTCTGCGAAGAAGTCCTTACGCGTACGCAATGCCATGACGATTTCTTCCAATGCAGCGTTACCTGCACGTTCGCCAATGCCGTTAATTGTACATTCAGCCTGACCTGCGCCTGCGCGGAGTGCTGCCAAGGTGTTTGCAGTAGCTAAGCCCAAGTCGTTGTGGCAGTGCACAGCGATGGTGGCCTTGTCAACGTTGGGGACGTGTTCCATCACGCGAGCGATACGTGCGCCGAATTCTTCGGGGATTGCATAACCCACAGTATCAGGCAAGTTCACGGTTGTAGCGCCTGCTGCGATGACGGCTTCAATGACACGCCAAGAGAATTCTTCTTCTGTGCGGGTGTAGTCTTCCAAGGAGAACTGAATGTTTGGGCAGAGGCTACGGGCATAGCGCACCATGGAGGTGGCTTGTTCCAAAACCTGCTCAGGCGTCATGCGAAGCTTGAACTGCATGTGCACAGGGCTTGTGGCCAAGAAGGTGTGAATGCGAGGATTTGCAGCGTCACGCACGGCAGCCCACGCTTGGTCAATGTCACCCTTGAGGGCGCGTGCCAAGGAGGCAACAGAGCTTGTCTTGACCTGGCGTGCGATTGCCTGCACGCTTTCAAAGTCGCCAGGGGAGGCGATTGCAAAGCCAGCTTCAATGACGTCGACCTTGAGTGCTTCAAGATTACCTGCCACCAAGAGTTTATCGTGCAACTTCATGCTGCAGCCAGGGCTCTGTTCGCCATCGCGAAGCGTGGTATCAAAGATTGTAATCTTACGTGTACTCATGGTTTTTATCCTATCTCTTTCTGACATCCGCCAGTGAATGTAGGGGTTTTATACAGCAATGGCCCCCGCTGTTACATCACTTGCGGAGGCCATATCATTTGTGTCACGAGGGTTAATTCGCACCCTAAACGGCCATCCGCGCATTGTCGCCCGTAAGCGACAACAACTTAAGTCGAAGCAAGGTTGCTGTAAATGCGTGTGACATAACGGTACATAAGATATCAAAAGAAAGAGCGGTGTTGCAAGTAGAAACTCTGTACTTTAATCACAAAAGATGCGTGGTTACTCTTGAATGCACTTTTTTGAGGTGTTTTTGAATGATAAAAGGGACATGGGTTAGCCCATATCCCTTTTACGTACGTCTGTTTGACGTATAGACTTAGATGTTGGAAACACCAGTCTGGGAGAAGATGTACTTGTAGTAGTCCTTCTGCTTGAGCTTGCCAGCGGCTTCTTCGTCGCAGATCACGATGCAGTCATTGTGATACTGGAGTGCGGAGCAGGGGCACATAGCGGTGACGGGACCTTCCACGAGACCAGCGACAGCGTCCTGCTTACCAGCGCCGAATGCGAGGAGCACGACCTTCTTGGCGTCCATGATGGAGCCGATACCCATGGTCACAGCCTGGGTGGGCACTTCTTCGATCTTGCCACCGAAGAAGAGGCGTGCATTGTCTTCGATCGTCTGCTGGGTGAGCACCTGAGAGTGGGTGCGGCAAGCGAGGGAGCAACCAGGTTCGTTGAAGGCGATGTGGCCGTCAGAGCCGATGCCGAGGAGTTGGATGTCAATGCCGCCAGCGGCTGCGATTGCATCTTCATATGCCTGGCAGGAGGCTGCGATGTCGGTAGCAAGGCCATCAGGAACGTTGGTCTGAGCCTGATCGATATCGATGTGATCAAAGAGCTGGGTCTTCATGAAGTAGTGGTAGCTCTGATCGTGTTCAGGTGCGAGACCGAGGTATTCGTCGAGGTTGAAGCTCTTGCATTCCTTGAAGGAGACGGTGCCAGCCTTGTAGGCTTCAGCGAGGAGCTTGTACATCTTAACAGGAGTGGAGCCAGTCGCGAGACCGAGAACGGTGGCGGGCTTGGCCTTGACCTGGTCAATGAAGATTTCGGCGGCGAGCTTGCTGCCTTCTTCTGCGTTCTTTACGATAGCAACTTTCATTTTGTCTTTTGTCCTTTCTAAAGTTTGGATGAATTAGAGCGTGTGTCCGGTGGCCTTTGCGGCGCGCTGGACGATGGCCTGCATTTCCTCGCGGCAGTTCTCGATGCGTTCGGCGAGCTTAAACTGCGTACGGCAGCGGTCGAGGTTCTGCTTGGGGTAATGCGTTTTGAAGTAGGTGTCGCCCTGGAGATAGTCGGTGAGGAAGCGAATACCGATCATGAAGGGCAATAACCATGCAGAGAAGGCGAGTTCTTGAATTTCGGCCTGCGTTAAGAAGCGCGCGGTATCAAGATAACCCGTGACTGCGGCTTCGAACATCTTGATGTCGAATTGCACGCTATCGGTATCGGGTTCGGATTCATCTGCGGTGTTACAGGTGGTGCGGCACATATCGCCGAAGTCATAGAGCGCGAGACCCGGCATAATGGTGTCGAGGTCAACAACTGCCACGCATTTCTTGCTTGTGGGGTCAAAGAGGGCGTTGTTAATCTTCGTATCGTTATGCGTGATGCGTTCGGGAATCTGACCGCGCAAGTAACGATTGAGCAAGTGTGCTACGAGGTGACGACGGCCGCGCACGAAATCCATTTCAGGCGTGACTTCATTGAGGCGGTCGCGCAAGTCAAGAAACGCAGCTTCTTCCAACGTAGCATAGCGCATGGGCGTGCAGTGGAAGTAGGGGATGGTTTCGTAAAGGCGCGGCGCAGGAAGGTCGGCCATCATGTTCTGAAATTGGGCAAAACCACGTGCGGCTTCGTAAACCACGTTAGGGTCGCGCACGTTGTCATAACTTTCGACATCGTCAATAAAGTCGTAGACACGCCACCACTTGCCAGCGAAGGTGCGAATGCAGTTGCGTCCTTCCTTGGTATGGACGAGGTTAAGCACCTTCACGTCGGGGAATTGTTCGCGCTTGCTATTCAAGTGTGCAAGGGTGCGCTCAATATTGTCCATCACTTGCTGGGGCTGACGGAAGACTGAGTGATTGATGCGCTGGAGTGTATATTGATGAGCGGTACCATCGGCTTCTTCGGTGGTAATCTTAAAAGTGTCGTTGATGTGACCGCTACCAAAGGGCTTTGCCTCTATAACGGCACCCTTGATGGCGAAGGAATCAAGAATTTCCTCAATTGTATTTTGATTCATAATGAGACACGTCCCTTTTGATGAATATGGTGATTAAAAGGAGTAGACCGAGGAGGCGTGCAACCTCCTCGGTCTATTTGCATTAGGCTTCTGCGAGAGCCTTCTTGATGATGGCTTCCATTTCGTCTGCCTGATCTTCCATGCTCTTGACCATCTTGAGCTGGGTGCGGCAGCGGTCGACGTTGTGACCGGGGCGCTTGATGTGGAAGTAGGTGTCGCCCTGGAGGTAGTCGGTGAGGAAGCGGATCCCGATTGTCATCGTGATGAGGCGTGCGGAGAAGGCGAGTTCTTCCTTTTCACCCTGGGTGAGGAACTTCGCGCCGCGGCAGTAGCCCTTAGCGATGGCTTCGAACATATCCATACGAGAGAAGACCTTGGAGAGATCCTGTTCGTCTTCTGCAGCGTTTGCAGTGGAGGTACGGCACATATCACCGAAGTCATAGAGTGCGAGACCCGGCATCACGGTGTCGAGGTCGATCACGCAGATACCCTTGCCGGTGGCGTCGTCCAACATCACATTGTTGAGCTTCGTGTCGTTATGGGTGACGCGTTCAGGGATTTCACCCTTTGCGCAACGATCCAAGAGGCGGCCGAAGGTGCCAGCGCGTGCCACGACGAAGTCGATTTCATCCTTCACATCCTTAGCACGGTTGAAGGCGTCCTTTTCGATAGCAGCGGTCAAGGTTTCATAACGCTTGACGGTGTTGTGGAAGTTGGGGATGGTTTCGTGCAAACGAGGATCCACGAGGTCTGCGACCTGGTTCTGGAAGTCTGCGAATGCTTCACCGACGAGTTCAGCCTGAGCGGTGCTCTGGATCTGGTCGTAGGTCTTAGCGCCTTCCACGAAGATGTACATACGCCACCAATTACCTTCGGTGTCGTGGAAAACAGGTTCGCCATCGCGGGTGAGGATGAGGGTGAGGGTGCGACGAGAGATGTCTTCCACGCCCTGAGCACGAAGCTTATCTGCGATGTGACGGGTCACGCGCAAAATGTTCTGCTGCACGTTTGCCGGCTGTGTAAAGACGTGATGGTTGATGCGCTGCAACAAGTAGTGCATAGGAGCGCCACCCACCGAATAGGTCAATTGATAAGTGTCATTGATGTGGCCGCTGCCGTAGGGGCAACCACTGACGAAATCGCCATAAACCTGGAATGCGGATGCAATTGCTTTCAACTCCTGCTGAGTTGCTTTACCGAGCTCTGCCATAAAAATACCCTTTCGTGATAAGAGATACTGACTGATAATATCTTTACTTTAACACATTTCAGCGAAAAAGCAAAGTCGCAAAATGCATCAAACCTACTTTTTCATTGAATAAAAAGGCCAAAAACACCTCTCAAAGCCAAAAAGAGCCCATCAAAATGAACTTAACCTCACTTCACTTTAAACTCAAGTTCACTTCAAATCAAACTCAACCTCACTTCAAGGTGAACTCAACCTCACTTCAAAACGGCTTCAAACAGTCTTTAAAATTCACGTTAAAAAGGTTTAGAAAAGCACGCAGCCCAACTTGAAAATGCCATCATCTAAAACGTAAAATGCGATAACTTAAAAACGCCACTGAAGACATGCTTCAATGGCGTAAAAAAAGAATCATTGTCGGGGTTATAAGCCGAGTTCTGTGCCCTTGCGGGTGTCAATCATTTGACTAAGCGCCCAACCCGCGAATACGCCCAAAAAGGAGTTCACCCGAGGGATAAACGTTCTTTTTGAGGGGAGAAGACCTCCTCGATGCGAGCAGCATCTCTTCGCCTATTTGGGTTTGCTCCGGGAGAGGTTTACCTTGCGCGGAGATTCTCATCTGCCGTCGGTGAGCTCTTACCTCACCTTTTCACCCTTACCTGTTGCCAGGCGGTTTGTTTCTGTGGCACTGCTATCACACGGATTTGCTCCGTGCCCACCCACCATTACAGCGGGTCTCCCTGCTCTGTGGAGTCCGGACTTTCCTCCCACAGTCGTGCTGTGAGCGATTGACCACCCCGACAATGAAAAGGGGTGCTCTCAATTAGAGAAGAATACGGCCGCAGCTCGGGCAGTAAACGAGGGTGCCGTTAGCGCTCTTTTCGGCTGCAAGCACGGCCTGCTTTACAGAGGCGGGCTGTACGAGGTTGCAACCCGTGCAAACACTGTCATTGCGGTTGAACTGCACAGCCGCGGGCCAGCAGGTCTTACGCACGCGTTCATAGTAGTGAAGGTGTGCGGGATCAACAGCTGCTGCCACTTCGCCACGCTGAGCCTGGAGCGATGCGATTTCAGCTTCCACCTGAGCCTTGCGAGCATCGAGAGAAGCGAGGATATCGGCGACTGCGGCATCTTCTTCAGCCTTGAATGCGCGAGCGGCGTCCAAACGGCGTTCGGTAGGCGTGCGGTTTTCGGCCACGCGTTCGGCAGCGGCGGCTGCGGAGGAGGCTGCAGCTTCAGCGGCTGCGTATTCAGCGGCGGCAGCTTCCTGGCCCTTGAGGCTCATGGTGCGGCCAGCATTGCGTTCGGCGCGGTTCATATTGTCGCGCTGACGCGTGTAGTCGTGCTGGAAACGTTCATATTCGCGCATGGTTGCGAGGTCATCGGCTTCAGCCTTATCCACGGCCTGCTGTGCGACGACTTTGCGAGCTTCTGCTTCCTTACGGCGAGCAGGCAAGAGAACGAGCAATTCGCGCTGGAGATTGCGGAGGCGATTGTCTTCGTCCTGAAGTGCGAGAAGGGAATCGAGTTTCATAGGGTTCCTTTGTTTGTAGAATGTAAATTAGAAATAGAGATCGCGCTTTCCAGCGCGGACCTGTTCAAGGCGCTTCACGATTTCATCGCGCAGTTTACCATCGAGTTTATCGAGTTCTGCAGCGATAAGAGCCTCACCCTTTGCCTTGGTTTCAGAGGAAGCGTAGTCTTCGAGATATTCTGCGAGCGTCATAATTGCATTGGGCGTGCAGAACTTTCCAATAAAGCCAGGAATGGCGTATTCCATGAAGTGTTCGCCCGTGCGCCCTAAACGATAGCAACTGGTGCAGAAGCTCGGGATGTAACCGCCTTCTAAGATTTCACCAATAACTTCGTCAAGACCGCGCGTATCGCCCACTTTAAACTGTTCGCGATTTAACGTCTGTTCATCGCCTTCGCGCTTTTCCTGATAACCGCCAATTTCAAGCTTGGTGCCAGCATCAATCTGCGATACACCAAAAGCCAAGACTTCGTGACGCAATTCTGCAGGTTCGCGAGCGGTCATGATCAGGCCCGTGTAAGGCACAGCCAAGCGCAAGATTGCGACAAGACGCTTGTATTCACCGTCGCTTACTTGATACTTCAAGTTGAGGTCTAAACCTTCTGCAGCCTTAATACGCGGGAAGCTCAACGTATGAGGCCCCACGCCAAACTTCTGCTGCAGATAAAGCGCGTGCGTTACCATGGCCAAGACTTCAAAGCGCCAATCGTAAAGGCCGAAAAGCACGCCCAAACCCATGTCGTCAATGCCTGCGCGGAAAGCGCGATCAAAGGCATTTAGACGCCACATATAGTTGCCCTTCATCGTATTGGCGGGATGCCATTCGGCGTAGGTCTTCTTGTGGTAGGTTTCTTGGAAGATCTGATATGTGCCAATGCCTGCTTCCTTGACGATGCGGAAGCCCTCTTCGTCAAGCGGGGCAGCATTGATATTCACGCGGCGAATTTCACCATTGCCCTTCTTCGTAGCATAAGTGGTGCGCACCGTATGAGCAATAAACTCTGGCGAGTACTTCGGAGCTTCGCCGTAGACGAGAATCAAACGTTTGTGGCCGAGGTCTTCAAGCGCCTCGACTTCGCGAACGAGTTCTTCGTCGGTGAGCGTGTGACGCACTGCGGTGTGCAACGAACTGCGGAAGCCGCAGTATTTGCAGTTGTTCGTACAGTAGTTGCCAACGTACAAGGGTGCAAAGAAGACAATACGATTACCGTACACCTCTCGCTTCAATGTACGAGCGGCTTCAAAGATCTCTTCAACCAATTCGGGGCTTTCTGCGCCCAAAAGAACGGCGGTTTCTTCAACGCTTAATGCCTCTTTTCGCAGACTCTTTGCGATGACACGACGTACGGCTTCAGGGTCTTCTTTCAGCCCTGCTACGATCGTTTCAAGCTTGGCGTCATCGATAAAATCAACGGCATCCGCGCTTAATGCGGTATTCATTTTGTACATACTTCAAACTCCTTGCCGCGGACGCGCCTTTTCCTATGATGAGGACGTGCCGCACGTCACCTAACGGCAAAACGGCAGATATAATACACGCTTTTATAGCGTTTGCGCAAGTGTTATCTCTTCTTTAATAATAGAACCACGCGTTTTTGTCAATGGTTTTTAGAGTTCTGGAGCGCGCGTTTCGCTCATGTCGAGTTGCTTAATCCATCGGATTTCAGGGATGCCTTTGGCGGGTGTTCCAATGACTTCCACTGCATCAAAACGGTAAAGCGTCTGGTCGTTTAAGAGAAAACGGCGTGCGAGCCAATGGGTGGCACACCGACGTAGCAACTTGCGTTTACGCGTGTGAATCGCGGTTATTGGCGGTCCGTAATGTTCATTCTTGCGCGTTTTTACCTCAACGAAGAGAAAGATACGTCCTTGTTTTGCGATAAGATCAAGCTCGCCATAACGAATGGGACGCACATTCTGAGCTAAAATGCGGCATCCGTGAAGTTGCAGATAACGCGCAGCCCAGCGTTCGCCCCAAGCGCCAGTAGGGAGCTCCGCGCCAGGAAAGTAGCGATCGCGGAGGTGAAAGAGCTTGAGGCCGAGGTTAAGAAGCGTCATTTAACGATTGCGTAGTGCAGGATCAAACACATCACGCAGCGCATCTGCCAGTCTATTGAAGATGAAGACTAAGAGGAAGATCGCGAGCGATACGAAGGTAAGTTCCCACCAGATGCCTTGCCATAAACGTGCACGTGCATTGTTGATCATGATACCCCAAGAGGGCTCACCCTGCACACCGATACCCAAGAAGCTCATAAAGACTTCGGTGGCGACGCTTGCGGGGAAGCGAATTGAGAAGGAGATGAGCACAATATGCATTACATTCGGCAGAATATGACGGAAAAGAATGCGCATTGGCGAATAACCCAAAACACGCGCTGCGTGCACATAGGGGCGATCGCGGTGTTTAATCACTTCCGCACGAATATTACGGCAAACGCTCACCCAAGTGGTAAGGCCGATGCCGAGATAGATACCAAAGAGGCCTTTTCCTGCGATCATTGCAATCGCAAGGATAAAGAGTAGGCCAGGCATCGCAGAAACTGTCGCGCAAAGCCAAACGACCGCACTGTCAATCTTACCACCAAAATAACCGCCTAAGCATCCTAATAAGACGCCGAGCGGGATGGCGATGAGCGAAGTCATAATGCCGACGTGGAAGGCAATACGCGCACCTTGCACGAGACGCTGGAGTACATCGCGGCCGAGGTTATCAGAGCCTAATAAGTAAGTGTGTTCACGTGCGGGGATAACCTTGCCCTGCGCAGTCGTTGTTTCGGGGAAAGTCGCCTTCGTTAATGGCGGTACATAACGGCTTTCCATGTGAAGTTCGTTGTAAGGCGGTGTTTGATTCGAACCGAAGGTAATTTCCGTGAAAGGCACGCGGAACCCGTGGTTGTAATACTGATAGACGCATTCGCCATAAATTGCAGCAAAGGTGTAAATCAAAATCACCACAATGCAGAAGCGGGTCATCTTGTCTGACCACAAACGCTGCCACGCGGAAGGGCCGCGAAGCGCCACGCTTTCTGCACTCGCCTGAGATGCTATTGCCTTACTCATGATGCAAACCTCACACGGGGATCAAGCCAACCGTAGGTAATGTCTGTGATGAGGTTGACGCACTGATAAATGAGTGCGCCGAAAATCACCACCGCGCGCACTACCGACATGTCTGCCGAGTTAATCGCATTAATCGAAATTGACCCTAAGCCCGGGATGCCGAAGAAACTCTCCAAAAGGAGGCTGCCAGTGAAAAGGTAGGGAATTGCGAGCGAAATATAAGTCACAACAGGAATCAACGCATTGCGCAAGACATGCACGAAAAGCACGCGTGCCGGCGAGACTCCCTTAGAGACTGCTGTGCGAACATAAGGCTTGTAGACTTCATCCAGAATCGCTGCGCGATAGAAGCGCACGTCTGGTCCCAAACTACCAGCTACGCCGATAATCACGGGTAAAACCAAGTAATAAGCGCTTTCATAGCCCCAAATCGGGAAGGCGGGCCACTTAAATCCTAAGAAGTACTGCCCAAGTAAAATCCACACAACATAGTTGATACTCATTAGCAACGTAGAAACTGCGAGTACGCCGCGGTCCAAAAGCCCCCCTTGGCGGGCGGCGCACAGCAATCCCAAAGTTACCCCTAAGACCGCGCCGAAAAAGAGAATCGGCACAGAGAGGGACATCGTGGGCAAAAGTCCCTGCGCTAATACCTGCGTAACGGGTTGCTTTGTTTCTAACGAGTAACCCAAATCTAACTTTGCTAAGCTCTTCAAATAACGCCAAAATTGCGAATCAAAGAAGTGACGCGTCTGTCGCAAAACATCGGTGGCACCCACGACTTCCGTTACTTGCCAACCTGTTGGCACTTGCACTTCAGAGGGTTGTGGCACGAGGCGGATGTCGCCCGTGTCAGGGTTTCGCAAGGTGACCGAGGAGGCGCCAGGGAAAGTGTACACCCCTTCTTGCAAAGGGAATGCCAATTCTGACTGCCCATTCGCGTCCTTACGCAAGGCATCCACAGAATACTGCGAACCAAAGAAAAGCGGGAGATCGTAGCCATTCGCGGCATCAAAAGCTACAATAGCCTGTTGACTTGCGTGCTGTCCTAACACCGTTTGTGCTGGAGAACCGCCCACTACATAGAACAAGATAAAAGACAAAACCAACACACCAAAGGTCGTTGGAATCATCTCCAATAATCGTTTGCCAATATAACGCCACATAATCATTATAGTATAACACAACTATGCCGTAGTTGACGGCGTCCTCGGGTGCTTCGTTTTTCAAAAGAGAAACCCTTAAAAAGGTACAGAAAAAGGAGGTAAAATCAAGGGGATTCTGATGTGCTTTTGAAAAAGGGTTGTTTTGGACTTCAATAAGGCTTGTTTTGAACTTGAAAAAGGGTTGTTTTCAAACGCAAAAAGGCTTGTTTTCAAAAAGCCTTTAAATACAGGGTTTTGAGAGGGTAAAAGAAAGGGCCTTTGCAACGTGTGCAAAAGCCCTACTTTTTGGATAAATCCAAAGGCTTAGTCAACCTTAGCGAGGATTTCGATTTCGCAGAGGCAGCCCTTCGGAATGTCCTTCACTGCCACGCAGGAGCGAGCAGGCTTGGAGATGAAGTACTTTGCGTAGACTTCATTGAAAGCGGCGAAGTCAGTGATGTCTGCGAGGAAGCAGGTGGTCTTGATGACCTTGCTGAAATCGAGGCCTGCGGCAGCAAGAAGTGCGCCGCAGTTCTTGCAGGACTGTTCTGCCTGAGCGGTGATGCCTTCGGGGATGATACCAGTGGCGGGGTCAACGGGGATCTGGCCAGAGGCGAAGAGCATGCCATTGACGATGAC
>JAZRAG010000073.1:0-48896 GCA_045634445.1 Candidatus Spyradenecus sp.
ACTCTGCTTGAGTTTCCCGCCCAGCCCCCCGCAGATCTCACCCCTTACCTAGCCTAACCCGCGCCTCATAAAAACAACAAACCGCCGCTTACAAAGGCAAGTGGCGGTTTTTGTTTAAAATCGCTTCGCGTTAACGCAGTCGGAAGGAGTAGCCCGAACCCAAAAACTGCACGGCTTGACGAATCCAGAAACTTATCCCATCTGTACAATCGTAATATTCTCAAGCGTTCCATTGCTCTGAAGCATATCCACTATAGCACCATTGGCATTAAGGTCGCCCGCCACCACAATAGTAGCATCTTCAAACGTAGTTCCCAATGCCGCAGAACCGCCTTTAAGCGTAATCGTATGGCCCTGAGCATCCACCGTGCTCGTAAGGCTGCTCCCTTCTTACGAATCGTCTTGATGGAGTTGTAAGAGTACATGTAATTACCCTGCCAAAAGGTATCCACCGAGTCCACATACTGCGGAAAGAAGTAATAAATCCAATCGCACCCCATCTGCAGCCACGTCAAAGTTTTCTCTTCGCTAAAAAAAACACACAGCCAAAATTTTGGCTGTGTGCGTTTCACTATCTTTCAAAGAGTCGCCTTATTAGTATTTCCACAAGGTTCCCTCAACATAGTCGTCATAATCTCCCTCAGAGAAGAAGATTGTGCCGCTATCATCAATGGTTAAGAAGAGCGTAGTCTTACCATCTGGCTTTCCTTGTTCGTTATACCAAGCAACGTTCACCTTGACAGTATACTCCGATTCCGACCTTTCAGTAATAATACCCTTACCCGAAATCTCGCCAGAGGCATTATCGTCAAAGTCCATAGAACCCGTTACAACGCCATCACCGCCGATTGTAATCCAAGCAAAACCATAAACAGTCACCCAATCATTCCAATCATAATAGTCGTTCCTTACGTCACCGTAATAGGTGCCAAGACTCCAAGTTGGCAGTGCCGTCACAGTCATGACCATTTCGGAGGTAACCTTACTGCCAGCAGCCGTTATCATAGTCAAAGAGACCGTGTAAGTACCAGCCTTCGTTGGCACGCCCACAATCTGCCACTCGCCGAGCTCATTCTTCACAAGCTTCAATCCTGCAGGGAGACCCTTCGCAGTGAGAGACTTCACAGAAGAATGTGCCCAAAGACCAAGCGTGATTTCTTGACTCGGACCACCTACGTAGACATCCATTTCTGCTAATTCCGTGGGATCGGGCAAATCGATCTCAGCATCTTCAGCTTTAACTTCAATCTCATGCACAAAGGTCTTTACCACGCCAATCTCTGTTGTAACCGTAGCGCAAACTTTATACGACCCAACCTTCGTAGGCATGCCTGTTATAGACACAACCCCATCTACCAACTTACCGGCCTCCAAACCTGTTGGCAGACCTGCGATCTTCACCGATTTAATTTCAGATTCAGCGGCAGTAAACTCAAGCGTTTTAGACACTTGGTCGCCAACCATCATCTGTTCGGGTAAAGATTCAAGAGTCGTCCCAACCAATTCAACCTTAAACCTTGCAATGATTGAAATCGCCTTGGAGGATTCCACCCATTCCGTTGTCATCGTGTCAACATACTTTGGAGAATCCCCCAAGTCTCTTGAATTGGTTTCATCATACCACCCTAAGAAGGTTGCATACTTCGGCACCGTGGCAGTTAAGGTAAACGCCTTGCCCACCAAATAAGTCCCCGCGCCCTTCACCTTACACTTATCATCCCCACCTTCAACCTTAATGGAGATGGTCGGAATTTCTGTAGCTTCATAGCGTAGGAGAACGAGGTCTCCCTTATTGTTAAAGAGAACCGAGTCATAGACTCCAGGTTTCGTGAAGGTCGCAGCCAAGCACTCTTTCTTGGCATCTAACTTAACTCCCGTAGCCGCCGTAGCAAGCGTGTATCCCTTCACTGAGATTTCAACTTTTTCACCTGGCACTATTTCATCTACTTCGTTGGGTTGGCAACCAATAAAGGCGCCCTTACCCACTGTCTTAACCGTAGAGGGGAAATAGACATAACTTATCTGCAGATTACTACACCCAGCAAAGGCATTCGCACCGATTGTTGTTACACCATCAGGGATCCAGACAGATTCAATCAACAAATCATCTTTAAACGCATTTGCCGCGATCTCCGTCACGGGCACGCCGTCAATGTCTTCAGGAATTTCTAAGTCAATATCTGTATTGTAGATCGTGCGACCAGTAATCGTTACCTTATCCTTAGAGACTTTATACGTCCAACGATCAATTGTCGTCATTGATGTCGGGTATCCACACCATAAGCCGTTGTGAATCTCATCCTCCCAATATTCAGCATTTTCTTCTAAATACTGAACATTCACATCAAAGTCAAGGAGCCACTCCTCCCCAGTCCAGTCATCATATTGCCATTCAGAAAATCCGCAAAAATCCGGAGGTTCGCCCATGAAAGTCATCGTCAAAGGCGCCTCACTCTGATAAGCAGATTCACTAATGCTATCTACTCCAGCAGGGATAACCACCTGCCCTTTCTTAGCGGGAATAGCAAAGAGGTAATCCATTGAATCATTATACAATACGCCATCGATGGACTTGCAGTAAGGATTACCAGCCTCAACATTAATCGCAGCGAGGTTGGCGCAATTACGGAACATATAATTACCTTCCATGTTGCAATTCTTGGGAATTGTCACCTTCGTAATTGCGGGAGGAACGGCAGCAAGATAAAGCATTTCTTCGTCATCCCACCATTCGACCCAATACAACACGCCATCAATGGACTTGTAGTAGGGATTACCAGCCTCAACATTAATTGTGGTGAGCTTAGAGCAATTACGGAACAAATAATCACCTTCTCCAACGGATTCGCAATTCTTGGGAATTGTCACCTTCGTAATTGCGGAAGGAACGGCAACAAGATAAAGCTCCCCTTCGAAACAATACAACACGCCATCAATGGACTTGTAGTAGGGATTACCAGCCTCAACATTAATTGCCGTCAAATTTGGACAATCTTGAAGTATTCTTGAAAAGCCCTCACCAACCCACTCACAATCTCTCGGGATTGTAAAGGATTTAATTGTAGGGTCAAGCACAACCACAGGGCAACCATCTTGATACAAAATACCGCCGAGGCTCTCATACTCCGCATCCTCATAAAACCACTCTTCATCCTCATAAGGCGTCATGTCTGGTGCCATCCAGAGACCCTTCCACATGCCCTCGTCATCAATTACCTTCTCCCATTCTGCCGCATATTGGAGAGGATAATAGCCAGACGCATTTGACCCAGAAGCCCCAGTAAACGCACCTGAGTTTACTTTTTTAGGCGGTTTGCCTGCGAAATAAACTGAATAAGAATCCCACGACGCGAATGCGTCTGCTTCAATTGTTGTAACCGAGGCTGGAATCTTTACCGTTGCACCACTCGCAAGAGCATAATCGAATGCCGCCCAATCAATCGTTGTCACGCCTTCATGAAGTATGACCTCTTGTAAACCCCATCCCCCGAAATTACACCCACCAAACGTCCACTCATCAATCTTCTTTACCGTTGATGGGATTTCAACTCGTTCTAAGTTGTAACAAGTTGTGAATGCATCCTTACCAATGGTCGTCACCCCTTCAGGAATTACAATTGATTCTAAACTCGAACCAGCGAAAGCTGCTTGGCCTATCTTTTTCAGCGTGTTTGGAAGTAGTACACTATAACCCTCACCATAACAACCACAAAATGCACCAGGCACAATTTCAGTGATGCCCTGCGGTACCACTTCGGACTGAAGTGGATATGGAGCAGCAATTAGTTGTGTACCCTTCTTATTGCACAAAAATCCATTTTTGACACAAAGATTGGGGTTATTTTCAGCAACTTCAAATGAACTAATCTTTGCATCACAAAATACATTCCATCCATCAATCAAACCTTTAACGGTGGAAGGAAGGGATACCGTTAAATTCTCACAACCACCAAACGCATCCCTACCAATTGATGTAACACCTTCAGGAATAATTACCTTTGTCAAATTTCTGCATCCGCTAAACGCCATGCTTCCAATGGCAGTCACAGGCATACCATTAATCTTGGCAGGAATACTTAGTACACCTTCCGTATCCGTTGGGATTGCGGCTGTGCGTTCAATACAGTAGTCCCCCTTACCACCACACTGCTCGCACCCAGACTGCGGGCTATTGTAAGGCGGGTACTCCCCACTACACCAATAAACGGCCTTACCAATAATTGTGATCTTACCACCCACAATTATGTAATTAATCCCCACATCCTCTTGCGCAGACGTTTCCCCATAAATCCAAACATCCGTATCAACGACAGTTCTCCCATTCTCTTCATACTCATCTTCAAAGGTGTACACCTCCAATCCGTCAGGCAAACCTTCTGCCCAAACGTAATAATACGAATCACCTTCTTCAATTTCAAATGCTTTGACGTTACATGGACGATCCTTTACGAACCCAAGCAATGTCGGTGTCTCCTCCACGGTCAACCTAGCTAATGCCATAAACGAATAACAAAGCGCAAACGCTAACAATAGTAATCGTTTCATCTTTCCCATCCTTTCAATATTTGAGGTTAAAATCACACCTCAATCGTTCTTTGCGACACGATCCATCGTGCTAACCCTACTCATAGTATATTCCTCCATACTTTAAAACGCAAGGGCTTTTTAAATCACCACCCTCTTAAAAAAGAAAATCCCACTTTATCTATTATCATTTTTTCAGATGATTGTACTATTTTTGGGGAGCCGTTTTGCATTCATATGTAATTGATTTCTAATAGCTTATTTCGGGGCTAAATTGCATTCCAAAAAATTAGTATGGGATTATGCATTTTGTACTATTGCATTTCTCCAAAATTAGTACAAAAGTGGAATAAATTCATAAAGGGTTAAGTTGCGATTCAGTTTGAATCAGATGGAGATTGAATTTGAATCAAACTGATTCTTAATTTGAATCTTTCATTTCTTCAATACTTTGTACCATATTTGCCGTGCCATAACTTATTCATTTACAATAACTTATCTTGAATATTTTATGACGGGCAATTTTAGGCTTAAAATCAGTACAAATTGTACTATTCATGCAAAATTTAAACAGTACAATTTTTGGTGGGGCCAATTATTTGAAGGGGAAATTTCCGCTCGGGAAGAAATCTTAAACAGTACAATTTTTGGCCGGGGACTTTTTAGACCTGTCTAGAAAATTCTAGAAAATAGTACGAAGCTCTGAAGAAGTGAAACCATTGGAATTGAAACTTAAAACCAATGGTATTAATTTTCCGTGTTTTTGTACTAATTTTCTAGAAATGCAATAGTACAAAATGCATTGCCCCATACTAATTTTTTGGAATGCAATTTAGCCCCAAAATAAGCAATTGGAATGCAACGGCATACGGGGAAAATGCATCGCGGGTGTCATAGTACATTTACTGAAAAATTGATAACTTAAGACGTAAAACAGTGCATCGAGCCTTACGATCAATTGTGAAAGAAACCTCCGAGGAAGGTATTACAATTACCCATATTTTAACCGATAATGGAACAGAGTTCACGGACACCAAGAAGGTTGAGAAAATTACACGAGCAATGCTCTTTTATACACATGCATGTGCAGCCTGGGAAAAGGGATACATTGAGAACTCTAATCGCCTTATCCGTCGCTTCTATCCAAAAACCACCGACTTTTCTCGATTAATAGCCAAAGACATCGCGATTCTCCAGTATAAACTCGCACATTACCCACGTTCATCACAACTCAAACAAAAAGGTGCTGCATGAAAATTTTCAATGTTTTTCCCTCCCGCCTGCGCAATTTGTCTTGCATTTCACCTTTTAGCCATCGAGCCGAGCGCCTGCGGCGTGGTACGGTGTGAAGTGGCCGCCCCTTCGGGGCTAGGGCGCCTGCGGCTGTAGAGGACCACGCGGGGCGTGGTAGAGGACGGGCTGACGCCCGTTGAAGACCGCTACGCGGTAGAGGGCGCTCTGCGAGCGCGGGAATTACGGGCCGATGGCCTTGTGGATTAGCGCCTGCACCGCAGGCGACATGCGGAACGCTTAATAGCACAACGCTTAAAGCGGTCTGCGCCCTGGCAGACGTCAAACGCTCCGCGTAGCCTCCTCGGGAAGCGGATGCGAAGCGAACGCTTCTTGCGCCGAGGGGCAAGCGGAGTAAGACTTGCGTTCTTGCGGAAATGCGAAGCACCCGTCCTCGTCGTCCTACCGCGTAGCGCTCTCTTAACACTTGAGGTGAGGCGGCCTATGGCCGCAGTTGATGGTTGTCAGTTATCAGTTGACAGCGATTGTCGTCCTCGCTGCGCTCGAGTTAGAGGATTCTTGAAGCCCTGCGCTTCCGCGGGGCGTGGGGGTGCGCAGCCCCCACATCTCCACGCCTTACACTCCTGCCGCGCACGTCCCTTTACGGATGGACATAGATGGGGAGCACCGTGGTGTCGCGGTCAACCCGAAGGTGTCGCCCATTGGGAAGGATGAAGCAGGCTTTCAGCGAGACTTTTTCATTACCCGTCGCCAAGACTTTCTCGTTTAAGAAAAAGGTCGTACTGGGAGAAGGGTTCCCATCGATATACCCTACGGGTTTATCCTTAAAAGTGAGCGGGACCGTGGTTTGGTCATTGATGGTAATCTGCGCCGGACGATTGGCATCACAGCAGAGCATTACATAGTCACGAACGGCGTTTGGATAAAGGAGAAGCGAGAGCAATTGCTCTTTTTTCTTCCCTTGCAAGCGCGTGCTCAATGAGAAATAGATTCCGAAGTCGTCAGTGGAGAGCATGGGGTGCGAGGCCCAGTCTTGACAGGGCGCTGCAATCTGCAGTTTTTCCTGAGGGGTGGCGCTCCTTGGGTAAAAGACATGACGCGTGTGTTCCACGGGGACCGAGAGGGTGAAAAGGTGAGCCTTCCCATTGACAAAGACTGGCGTAATGACCGTAAGCGGCCCCTTCTCTACCTCGTTTTTGATAGGTGACTTGGAGCCCGCCGTCCACTGATAGGTGACGCTTTCATTCGGCTTTAACGTCGTTAATGGGAGTTTGTAGTTCATCAGCGTACCCGAAACTTCCAACAACGCGTCGGTATGAGGGTTTTTGATTGTTACCTCTACCATCTTTTTGTCTGCCTGCCACGTATAGGCGACGACATCAGCAGAGATGGCGCTCGGCTCAAGCGTAAGGGAGCGTTGCGCGGCGAGGCTTTGTAGGAGTGTCCACACGTTATTGTAGGAGTTCACCGCGCCATGCCGAATCGTTTCCTTTGAACCGTAGTATTGGCAAAAACGTCGCACCGCGCGTTCGCAATAGGTTTCTCCTGAAAACTGCTCCAGCGCTTTAAGGTCCGCTTCTGGCAAGAACTGCAAGATCAAGGGTACGAAGCACGGGCGTAAGTGGTCGGGGATTTCATTACTCCAGCGTCCACTCGGCGTGAAATACTCTTGGCCGAAGCGCAGTGTAATCGTTGGCAATTCTGCAAATAGGGTGCTCACACAGAGGAGCAGACTCAACATTAAAAGACGTTTCATTCTTCACCCTCCAATACGCGAACAACTTTAAAGGTGCCTGGCAATGTTTTGGGGAATGTAATCGGAGGTACGCGGACTTTCCAATCGAGGCGATAGCCGCCCTTTTGATTGTCAATTAACACATCAAAGGAGTCACTCACCCAATACGCTTGTCCACGGTTGTAGAAGACCTTTGAGCGCGCATCACTATTGGGCATCATCCAGTCGGGATCCTTAGGGGTAAATTGCACTAAGAACGTCACGCACGACTCTGGTGGTACCACGACACGCTCAATAAGAAGGTGCTGTTTATGCCAATTTACGGCCTCTTGCCACGCTTCTCGGATTGGTAGCTGGAAGTTCTCAAAGGTGTACGTAGTGTGCTTATCTTTATTCTTCATCTTCAGCAACACGTGATGCGGTTGCTTCGCAGGATAGAATTGGATTTCAAAGGGCAAGCCTTCCCCATAAGGAGCAATCCCCTGCTGCGCACGCATTTCAATCGTGAGCGATTGAACGGTGAGTTCGCGCGACTGATTGTCATCTGGCCAAATCGCATTTAATTCTTCCAACAAGTTGACCAATATAGGCGACGCCACGCCATTGGCGCTTTCAACCCGTTTACGCACGACATCGCGGAAGGTTTCGCCATTGGCATTACGTTGGCGCGGGTCTGCGCCACAGGCCAACATCCAACGCACCTTATCTGCCGCATTTTTATCATCTAATTTGACTTTAAACAAATCCAGTTTGAGCTGTTCGCCACTTTCTTTTGCGAAGGATAAAATCAAATCCAAGGACTCTTTATCGGCCCCTTTAGCGTATGTCCAGACCCAAAGAATATTGTTCACTTCATGGCTTACATGATGATAGGACTTACCTGCAGAATCCGTGCCGATTTGAACTGAAGTCGGCACTTTAGCATTACGAAGAACGCGCAGGGTATTGGCGCTACCAGGGCGCTGCAACGCATCATCGTACAAGTTTGCGCCATCCTTACTCAAGTCAAAGAGATTGAGCGAAAGGGCATACTCCAAGCACTTGTAAGAGTGGTGCTTGGCCATAGAGATCAAGGCCCAGGGCGTTTTCGTTATTTGAAGCCCTACTCCAGCCTCCACCAACAATTTCAAACAGTCTGCGCTATCTTGATAATACTTCCAATGCGTAAAATCTGCCGCCGTCCATCCGTCAACACTCTTCGCATGTTTATCCACCCCGCTGGCAAGCAAGAGTTTGACGCAGCGAACCGCGTTCTTTTCTGCGGCAGTCATGAGCGCCGTTTTCTTATATTGCGGTTCTGCCTTATTGATATCAGCGCCATGCTCAATTAAGACGGCTAAGACGTCATCGCGGTCATGAAACGCCACTGCTGCAGCAGGAAACCACCGCGTCGTGCTCATGTAATTCACATCGGCGCCCAATTCAAGCAGCGTCTTCACCGCCTCAACCTGGCCAAACTCTGCAGCCGCTAGCAAAGGATTCGTGGTTCCCATCGCGATAGGTTTATTCACATCAGCGCCAGCTTTCGCCAACACCCGAATCATCTCCACATAACCGCGACGCGCCGCATACACCATCGGAGTGTCTCCGCGCTGCGAAAAGAATTCTGGATCAAAGCCCTTCTGAATTAACACCTCCAAACACTTTGGACGGTTGTTTTCAATCGCATAACAGGCCATCGTCATGCGAATGTAGGGAATCATCGAGTCTGCCGTATACGTATTTTTTAACAATTCAGCATCGTCATTCTGCAAAATCGTCAAATCTCGCGAATATTGGTCAAAGACAAGATCTGGACGATCATGTTGGTCCGTGTATTCCAAGACTTCCTCCCACGGAATCACTGGCGGGCGCGCCTGTTCAGCCCAGAGGCCAACGCTCAGGGAGAGCGCCGACAAAAGTAACATCTTCTTCATTTGGCCCCCCATTCCATCACATCGGCAGCCTCAATTTCAACCGCCTTACAACCACGTTTGTAGAGAATTTCAAGCGGCGGCAACTCCTCCTGCGAATACGCAACCTGCTTGCCATATCCACCAGAAGACCACTCTAAATGCGTTCCCTTGGGGAAATTCAATGTTGTCAGCACCGCGTCTCCATCTTCATTCCCTTCGCCACCATCCAAACGGAAGTGTGCGTAAGCCTCCTGCAGAGGCGCTGCGACCAATTCAAAGGGCGGCAACACCAACTGTTCATTCTCGCCCACTTGCAACGTCAGCGCCTTTACAGACATTGAAAGGTTACCCGTTGTAGAAGGATTCTTCAAGCGAATCTCTAATGCCGCCGGGCCTTTCGCGGGGACGTGAAGCGTTAAGATGGGGTCAATCTTTCCGACCACGCTCACCTTAGAAACATCTGTAATCGGCTTCACCCAATTCGTTAAAATGCTATTCAAACGCTCCTCTGCATAAATCTGCGCAATACGCTTGACCACGCGGTCATAACGCGCAGTCCCAAATCCTGGCACAGACTTATCAAGCGCCAATTTGTCTAAAAGCGTCCACCCCTTCTCATTACGCACCATCAAATTCGCACGACGCCCCTTTAAAACGCGAAAACGTGAAAAGGCGCGTTCGCTATCCGTAAAGTCTAAATCAACCACCTTCCATACGAGCGGTTTGAATTCACCCGCTGTGCGCGCGCACGTTTCAATCGCAGTAACAATGTTATCGCGTGGAGCACCCTTCTGCAGCCAAAAGGCTTGTAAAGCCGCAACATCCCGCTGTTCTACTGGAATTAAATTCCATAAGGGCAGAACCATACTGGCATTGGCAGCCCCCTCAGGCGCATTCTGAATCGCACACCGCAAAGCAGGCCACACATCTTTTGGGAGCAATTGGCGTTCCTTTAAAAAGTCAATCAACGTAGGCGACCCAGCCGCCAGAACTTTATTGAGTGCATCATCTTGGAGAGTAGCCCCCTTCGCACACAATTCGTCAAATAAGGCATAAGCCTCCTTCTCAAGCGCGATGGACAACACCGTTTCGCCTGAACGATTCGCAACAGTGACATCCGCACCCTTTTCAAGCAATGTCTTAACCATCTGCTTCGCATTGCACCGTACAGCCAACAAGAGTGGCGTATCGCCTGTACGCTTGGATGCACGGTTAATCTCCGCACCCGCCTCAATCAATGCGTTTAACGCAAAATCCTTCTCCGCGCACATCATCAGCGGCGTAATGCCATCAGCACCCTCAATATTCACATTAGCGCCAGCTGCAATTAAACGGTTCACACAGGCCGTCTGCCCCTTCGCGACCGCGATCATCAGCGGCGTACGCATCCGCATCCCATCCCACGCATCAACCTGCGCCTTCTGTTCAAGCAAGACCTCCATCACCTCAGTATTGCCACGAAATGCCGCGTAATGCAAAGGCGTCTGCCCTTGAAAATCCTGCATCATCACATCCGCACCCATTTCAATCAAACCCGCGATACAGCCCACGCGCTCCTGAGAAATCGCCTCCGCAAAAATCACATCTAACGCATTTGGTGCGACTTTCTCAGCCAAGAGTAAGTCACTCAATGCGCCAAAATCATCCGCAGCCAAGTGAGACAATACATCCTCGCGAATCTCCGCAGGAATATCCCCAAACACACGAAATGCCGCACCCGAATCTTGACCAAGATTCATCGAATACTGCAAATCCGACAAATCTCCCAAATCAAAGACAAAATGCGCTTCACCTAAAGCAGACGAAGCCGCCATTAACATAAAAACTGCACCTATCCAACCTTTCATACCCAACATCCCTTCAAAAACACGTCGTAAAATAAAACTACTCATACACTCATATCATACAACACATCTCCGCAACTGTCCACTCTATTTTTAGCCATCGAGCTGAAAAGTGCACAATGTATTTGCGCAGGGAAAAAGGTGAAGTCAAGAAAGAGAGTTCAACAGTCAAGGAAAATGAAGGGAGATATCTCTACGCCCCTCGGGGGGCGGCGCACCAAGATGAAAAATGTCAGTATTCCTGCTATGATTTGTGTTGCGAAAAACAAACAAGAGCGGAGTACTGACGTGCAAAAGAATACCAAATCTAAACACATTGTTTTCACTTCTTCGGCCTTTCGTACTATTTTCTAGAATTTTCTAGACAGGGCTAAAAAGTCCCCGGCCAAAAATTGTACTATTTAAGATATCTTCCCGAGAGGAAATTTCCCCTTAAAATAATTGGCCCCCAAAAAATTGTACTGTTTAAATTTTGCATGAATAGTACGAATTGTACTGATTTCAAGCCTAAAGTTGCCGGCCATAAAATATTCAAGATAAGTTACTGTAAATGAATAAGTTACGGCTGGGCAAATATAGTACGGAATAATGAAGAATTAATACCTAATGATTTCACTTTCCAATATTTCCGTACTATATTGAAAACTGAAATATGTTATGGCGCAAAAAGATTTGGGCACGGCAAAGACAAGTGTCTACTACTCTATTGCAACATACTCACGAGCACTCTCATACCCACACACGAACATACACATGGTAAGGACAATTCAAATCACGAACATCCTCACGGAGAAATGCCGCATAACCATTTACATTTGAATGAGTAATGCATTTTCTTATATACATTAATCTAGCGCCACTTTTTAGTCTTTACAATTCTCTGTTTTAGGCAATTTTTAATCATTTTTGAAAACAGGTTGTTTTGACCTTTAAAAAGGCTTGTTTTGATTTTGAAAACAGGTTGTTTTGTTTTTTAGTCATAAAAGGCGCTTTCTCGCGCGTATGCGTGTAGACAAGCGCGCGTGCGTTTGCTATAATGTGCGTTATGAGTCAGGCAGTAAAAGTAAAGTCTTGGATGTGTGGTGGGCGAACCCTTTCTTTGGGTTCGCCGCTTGTAATGGGCATTCTGAATGTGACGCCTGACTCGTTTTTTGAGGGGAGCCGTGTCGCAGAGGTGGATGCGGCGGTGGCACGTGGGGTGGCTTTTTATCAGGCGGGGGCCGCGCTTTTGGATGTGGGCGCAGAATCAACGCGTCCAGGCGCGACGCCGCTTTCGGTGGATGAGGAATGTGATCGTTTAATTCCCGTCATCTCTGCTTTACGTGCGGCTTTGCCAAACGCTTTACTCTCTGCTGATACGCGCCATACCGTAACGGCGCGTGCGGCTTTAGAGGCGGGCGTGGATATCATCAATGATGTCTCTGGGTGCGCTCCTGATGAGGGCATGTTACAACTCGTCGCAACTTCTGGCGTTGGTTATGTTTTGACGCACGCGATGGGTAGTGCTTCCGCTGGCACGCTTTTAGATGATCCGCAGAGATGCACGGATACGGTGATTGCTGAATTGCTCACGGCAGCGCATCACGCTGAATCAATCGGTGTGAAGCCCGAACAGATTCAACTTGACCCTGGGCTTGGCTTTGCCAAAACGGCGGCAGTGTCTACGCAGTTGCTCAAAGATACGGCGCGCTTTTGTGCGCTCCCCTACTCTGTGATGATTGGCGCTTCGCGAAAGCGCTTCTTAGGTGAGTTGACAGGGCAAACGGATGCGACTGCGCGTGGTGCGGCAAGTATTGGGGCAGCGCTTTTGGCTGCAGCTGCGGGCGCAGATGTGATTCGTGTGCATGATGTGCGCGAAACGGTAGATGCTTTAACGGTTTTTTCGCTTTTGAATCAAACAACGCAAACTGAGGGCAATTGACATGTTTGAAGGTTGGTGGCCAAGTTTAATGGACGCGCTCCAGATTTTACTTCTGGCGACGGGGATTTATTATCTCTTTCGTTATTTGAGGGGCACGCGCGCGGCACAGATTCTCTTAGGGGTGGCTGTCTTATTGATTGCAATCTTCTTAGCGACAACGTTGTTGGAACTCGATGTGATTGGCGTGTTATTGCGTTGGGTTACGCTCTTCTTACTTGTGGCGTTAGTGGTGGTCTTCCATCCAGAACTCCGTCGCGTGTTGTCCATCTTTGGGCGCAATACCTACATTCAGCTTCTGCAGGGGCGTGTACCTGAAACGCCGGCAGAACGCGTTGTGCGCGCAACGCGTAGTTTGGCGCAACGCCGTTTAGGGGCCTTGATTGCAATTGAACGTTCGGTTTCGTTAGACCGTTGGCGTGAGACAGGCGTAGAATTAGATGCGTTGTTAAGTGAAGAATTAATGATTTCCATCTTTACGCCCCCATTGCCGCTGCATGATGGCGGCGTGATCCTCTATAGGGATCGTATTCGCGCAGCGCACTGCATCTTCCCGCTTGATAACGAATTGAGCATTGAAGGCGTGGGCACGCGCCATCGTGCCGCATTGACACTCTCGGTGGAGTGTGACGCAATCGTCCTCATCGTCTCGGAAGAACGTGGTCAGATTTCTGTAGCGCGCGATGGTTACTTGATTCGCAATCTCTCAGACCGACAGCTTGAGCGTATTTTACGCGCAGCCTTTGTGCCAGAAAACGAACAGCGTAACTTCTTTAAGGCGGTTTTTGGTCAAAAGATCCACATTCCGTGGTTATTGCGCCCCTTTATTTCGCTAAAGTCGATTCAGAATCAGGAGGACGCCAATGCGTAATCCTTTACCCATTATCTTCAACAACTGGCTATGGAAGCTCGTTGCACTCGGATTGGCGGTGATTGTCTTCTCGGCAGTGCGCCGCACAATCAGTTATCGTCAAACATTAACCCTCACTGTGGAAGCCGAAACCGTTGAAGGCGCCCAAGCTTTAACAGGGTTTGAGCCAGGTGTGGTTACGGTAACCTTCCGCGGATCTGAATCCACTATTCGTAAACTTGCATTAGCAGGTAGTGATGCGCCGCGCCTGCGTGTGAAATTGCGCAACTTACCAGATGACACCTCTACGATGCCAGTGAAACTCTCTCGTAGCGATGTAAAGTGCGAAAGCGGATTACGCGTTGTTTCCATTGAGCCTAATATCGTGGAAGCCTCGTTTGACACAAGTGCCACGCGTAAGATTGACGTAGCTGAGCCCATTGTCAATGGCATGCCGAATAACGCCTCGGTTTTGGTGGAAATCGAACCCAAAACCGTGGAAATCACTGGTTCTCGCATGTTGCTTGAAGAACTTGAAGCCGCGCAAACACAGTTAGCTACGGCGATTTTGGATGTTTCGGGGCGCTCTGAAGGGTTTCACACCGTGCTAAAAGTGCTCCCGCCTGACAATCGTGGCGGGTGGACACTCAAGCCAGACACTGTTCAAGCGAAGGTCCGTTTCGTGCGTGAAGACATTGAAAAAACCTTTAAGAAGGTACCCGTGCGCCTTTTCCAATCGGCCAAGAACTTGCATTACGCTTCAGAAACTGAAACAGTGGAAGTAACCGTGCAAGGTGCACGCCGTGACTTACTCGCGATTGAGCCAACCTCAGTTTTCGTAATGGTGGGCGACAGTGAAAATGTAACATCCAATGATGCACAGCGTCTTGAATGTGAACCTCTTGTCGTACTCCCCTGTACCAATCGTGTGAACCGCGTGGAAGTTTCACCTCCGCGTATTTGGTTAACCCCCATTTCTAAGGATGCTACGCTATGAGATTAACCCCTTCGCAACGGCGTTGGATTTTCTGCGCCACGCTTTGTGCCGTTTTAGCGACGACTGCGGCAGTCTTGATTGACGCACTTCTCACCCAATGGCGCCCATCTTTGAGCCTAAACACGCTCTACGCAGAAGGTGCACTCTCCGAACGAAGCCGCGCCACGCTCTCTGAAACAACGGGTGTCATCTCGGTAGATAGCCTCTTACCCGAAGATTCGCCGGCAGCACGCCCCGTGGGACAACTCTTACGTCGGTTTGAGATTGCGTCCCACGAATTGGCAGGTGCAAATCTTGAGATTACGTATATTGATCCGCGCGTCTCTCCGCAAGATGCGGCACGCTTAATGGCTCTCGGCGCACGTGGCACTGGTATTTTGATTCGCCAAGCAGGACGTCATGCCTTTGTGCCTGAGCATGCCCTTCTCTCCGAAAATGGCGCTTACCATGCTGCAGATGCAGAAGAAGCGATTGCAGCAGGATTTGCGCGTTTGTCACGTAAAGATGGCGTACAGATCGGTTGGCTCACTGGTCATGGCGAACCCTCCTATGCGCTCACCGACCCCTTAGACGGCTTCTCTGGTTTCCGTCGTGCTCTTGAAAACGAAGGTTGCCAATTGCGCGATGTGCAGTTGCCCCCTAATCCACAAACGAGTGATATTCCCTCCGATGTGAGCGTTTTAGCCATCGTGGCCCCCCGCTTCCCCATTACCGAAGCCGAACGTGCCACGCTCTCCGATTGGTTAGATCGTGGTGGTCGTATTATGTGTTTCTTGCCAGCTGGAGATGATGCAGGTTTGGCAGCACTCTTAGAACAGTGGGGTGTACGCGTAGGTGCAACGCCACGTGTGGGCTTAACCACCACCGCTGGCGGCGCCTCGGCCACCGACCTCTTGGATAAACGTCACCCCGTGACCAACGAATTAGCAGGTGCTGCATCGGTCTACTTCAGCGCGCCACGTTTGCTTTACCCCTTTGACGTGCGTGGCATTCGCACCACAGACCTTGTACAACTGCCGTTGCAGCCGCTCTATGACCGCCTTGTTTTAGGTCCACCAGAGATGGGCACCGTAATTTTGGCTGCCGAACGTGGAAGTACCGTAGCCGATGACTTAGGCTTCCGCCCTGGCCGTTTACTCGTCGTGGGTGACGCCACCTTTATTACCAATCGTTACCTTCTGAATCACGCCTCTGCCAATCGTGACTTAGCAATCAATACAGTCCGTTGGCTCACAGGCCTCTCTGGTAGCGGTGCACGCGGCGCAACAAATGTCCTAAGTTTGGATATTAGCCAACGTCATTGGCGCATTCTTTATCTTGTAATGGGCGCATTACTGCCCTTAGTCTTCTGCATTGTGATTCGCCTTTTACTCTGGAGGGGCATATGAGATTTGGCAGAAATATCACCATTTTAACATTATTGGTGTTGGTACTCGCAGGAGTGCTCATTGGGAATCGTTGCATCAATCCAACGCGCCGCATTCTCGCAGGCGACCGCATCTTCCCAATGTTGGCAGACTCCATCACCTCGATTCAGTGGGATGTTCAAGACGAGGATGGCAAACCGCTAACCGTCCAGTTAGCACGTCAAGGCACCTTCTGGAAAATGGAAGCGCCTTACAATGGAATGCTCTGCGACCGTGCCGCTATTAATGCACTCTTGGATCAAATCCAAAACCTCAAGGTCGCAGCAGTTGTTGACACCCCAGCAGCGCAACACTTTGTGGATGCTCGTACCCTTGTTGTCGCCACGCCTGAAAAACGCATCTCCTGTGCGTTTGGTGAAAAGCCCACAATGGAACTCACCCAACAGCTAGCCCATTGCGACAATCGCGTGATTGCCGTCAAGACTGCAGACATTGATGACTTCCCTACCTCGGCACACCAACTCTTTGGTCGCGAGATTTTACCCTTACCTGCAGAACGCATCACCGCAATTGAATGGCGTTCAAGCGGCAAGCCCTTCGTTAGCGCCCAAAAGAAGAATGACGCCATCTGGACTGTTACCCAGCCCTTCGCCTTCGAACCCAATCCCGACGAAGTTGCACGCGTCTTGAAGTTGCTCACCAATCCTCAAACAATTACGGCTTACATTCGTCCGGCACCCAGTGAAAACAGCTTGGCGATGCTCTCAGAAACGATGTTGGCCCCCTACGGATTAGACGAAGAGTACGCGATTCGCGTGGTGATTCGCCTCAAAGGCTTTAGCGAACCTCTGCAGTTGCGCTTTGGTAAGCCCGATTCAATGCGTCCCAATCACGTTTACTGTTTGCTGAACGATCGCCAGTCTGTGGTATCCGTTTCGGAAAAGATTCAACACATCTTCACAGAAGAAGGCCCCTTTGTTGCGAGCCATGAAGATTTGCCCCTCTTAGGCGATGTTTCAAACCCGACCTCCATTAAGATCATTGGCCGCAGCGCAGATGAAGTAACACAACTCACCAAAAAGCAGTCCATTTGGGAAATCGCCACCCCCACCATTTTGCCTGCAGACCCCATTGCCACCGAAACCCTCTTACAATCCATCTTGGCCTTAACAGGTGACTTGACTGAATCGCAGGAATTAATGGACTCTGCACGCATCTGCACTGTTGAATTAGGCCGCCCCAAAGATAACAAGATGGCCCAGCTCGTCTTCTATCGCGGCAAAACTGCAGGCGAACTCTTTGCCTTCCGTCCGGAATCTGGGCGTTTGTATGTGCTCCCTGAAGCCGCATTGCCCACGGCGTTATTCGCAGAAGCTGGCGCACGTAATCGCACCTTATTAGACCGCACCATCCTTGCGATTCCTGCAGAAAACATCCGACGTATCACGGTTCACTTCGCAGACGAACTCGTCGAAACCGTAGGACGTGCGCCTAAAGAAGAAACTTGGCAAACCGAATTCCCGCAAGGTGCCTACGTTAAGTCTCTCTTAATAAAGGACTGGACTGCACTCTTTGCAGATCTCAAAGCTGTGGCCGTCCTTGAAAGCGCCGCATCCTTCCTCGAGATGAAACGTTACGGGCTAACGCATCCCGCCATGAAGATTACCCTTGATCTCAATGAAGAAGCCAACGCATTACGCCGCATCTTATTGATTGGTCAAGAAAAGAATGGCAAAGTACCCGTGATGATTCAAGGCCGACCCTTGATTTACGAACTTGCACCTGAAACGGTTAGACTTCTCCAAACCTCCTTAACCACTTCTGAAGAAGAGTAAGATGAGCACTCCTGCGTTGACGCTTGATGCCCTTTACGAAGCCGCCTTTTTGACGGATGCCAACTTTCGGATTACGCATTGCAATGCGCGAGCCGTGACAGTCCTTCGTGCCGCCTCTGCAGAAACGTTGATTGGGCGCAATCTCAATGACATCCCTTCGGATAACGCCCCTGGCGCAGACTTTCCTACTTATCTGCAAGAACGTCTTACGGCTGTACCATTCGTAATGATGGAACTACGCGTAACACGCGACGATGGTTCCGTCTTTTGGGCAGAAACCGTTGCCCATCGCCTTTCAAACGAGGCGCATTTGATCACTTTACGTGATGTAACAGCGCGCGTGGAGAGTTTGCAACGCGCAGAAGAAGCCAATGAACGCTTACGTGCGGCGATTCGTGACCGTATGGAGTTTGTTTCCAATGTTTCGCATGAATTACGCACGCCCTTAACGTCGATGTCCTATGCGCTCACCAATATGTTGCGCGGGATTTGCGGGACATTGCCAGAGAAGGCTGTAGGATATCTTGAGCGATTACATGTGGATGTTAAACGCTTAATGACGACGGTTAATGACTTGTTAGACTTGCGACAGATGGAAAACGGCACGTTGAAATTACATCGTACGCGTGTCCCCTTATTCCATTTGTTAAACGAAGTCGCACGCGCACTGATGATTCAGGCCGAAATGAAACATCAACGTTTAATCGTTGAGCCGTTAGCGTGCGAACATTACATTTATGCCGATCGTCATAAAATTGAACGTGTCTTCTTTAACATCATCTCAAATGCGATCAAGTATACCCCTGAAAACGGCTTTATTACTGCGCGCATTCGTACGGTTGATAATCACGTCTTCATTGAAGTAGACGATACAGGAATTGGGATTCCGGCAGAAGCGCTCCCACGTATTTCCCAACGTTACTTCCGTGTGGGTGAACATGTCGCAGGAACAGGGCTCGGCCTTTCCATTGTCCGCGAAATTACAGAATTGCACAATGGACACTTCCGTGTTGAATCCCCAGTCCCGAAGACTCCACTCGGCACGCGCATAACACTTGAATTCCCGCTGGAAACGCCCCCACGTGTCTTGGCTATCACCCACGATGCCGCCTTTAAAGAAGCGCTCACAACTGCGCTTACGCCCATTTGCCGTTTGGACGTGGTGGAGCTCCATAAAGACTTTATCAATGAAACCGACGAGGCCCAGCGTCCTGTACGGTTTATCTTTGATGGTGCACTTTCAGAAATAGAACTCTGTGACGCCATTTGTCGGATTCGTCAAATGCCCACCTTTGCACGTACCCCTATCCTATTGATGACCGCATCAATGGGCCCACACTTAAAACGTGAATGTGCGCGATGGAGAATTGATGTGCGTCCCAAAACAATCTCAACCGTAGACTTACGCAACCTTATGACTACCCAGGAGGCGCTTTAATGTTTGACCCACCCATACTCTCGGGTTTTAGGACAATAGAACATCTCTTAGAAACACCCACTTGTTCCCTTTGGCGTGCTATTCAAGAGACGCTTGATCGACCAGTTATTCTGATTGAAATTGCGCCCGAAATTTGCGTAAACACGGTTTATTTGCAGACTATTCTGAAGTCTTTGCGCACACTCACGCAATCCAGAAGCCAACTTTTTCCCGATGTGATTGACGTTCTCACTAAGAATCGTCGCGATTACATCATCCTCGAGGATGCGAATATCCACTCCCTCTTCTCGCTCCTCAAGGGAAGACGGTTGAATGCCGAACAACTCTTAACCCTTGCAGACCAAATCGCCGAAGGTTTTGCCCAACTTCAATCGCAAAACGTCGTCTATAACGTCTTTTCGCCGCAGCGCCTCTTCTTGACCGAAGACTATGCGCCCATTTTGCCAGACGTGACACCCGCAATTTTCGGCAACACCTTTACGCTTGATCACCCTGCATTAGCGCTTGATTCTATGGATGTCATTTGGCGTGCGCCAGAACAGTGTTCTTACAACACCTATCTCATTGATGCCCGCGCAGACATCTTTGCTGTGGGCATGACGCTTTACGCATTTGCCACTGGCCAAGCGCCGTTCGGCAGTTTAACCCCTGAAGCGATTCTTGAGGCCAAGCTCACCACAAACATCCCCTCCCCGTGTGACATTAGCCCCAATTTCCCACCCGCGTTGGCTGCGATTCTCTCCAAAATGACGCAGCGTGACCTTGATTTGCGTTATTCGGATTGGGACGAAATTCGCTTTGACCTCTATCACGCACGTCAAGGCGTAGTGCCACCGATTCATTCGCCTGAAACATCAGTGATTGCGCCTCCGAATCCTAGTGCTAAAAAGTTCGCAGGGACAACCATTCGCCTCTCAGTGAAAGATCTTAAGGCCTATCGTAGCCGTCATGAAGCAAAGAAACGTCCCATTCCGTGGTTAACGCTTCTCATTGGTTCGCTCATTGCGCTCATTCTTATCACTCTCGGTCTCTTTATTTGGGTAACCTACTTATGAACATCGCCGAACGAGCCAAGGAACTCCGTGAAACAATCTTGTATCACGACCGTCTCTACTATGTAGAGGCACGCCCCACCATCTCGGATGTTGAGTATGACCGCCTTTGGACGGAGCTTGAGCAACTCGAACGCGATCATCCCGAGTTGATTACGCCTGATTCACCCACGCAACGTGTCAGCGGCGAACCCATCTCTGGCTTTGAGAAAGTACGTCATGACCCGCCCATGCGAAGCTTGGACAAGACTTACGAAAAGAGCGAACTCTTACAATTTGATGCCTTTTTGCGTGATAAGCTGCCCGATGCTGTTTGGGATTATACTGTAGAGCCCAAAGTTGATGGTCTTTCACTCTCTCTTCTCTATCGCGATGGCGTGCTCGTGCGCGCTGCTACACGTGGTAATGGTGAAGTGGGTGATGACATCACCGCGAATGTCAAAACGATTCGTTCAATCCCCTTGCGCATTGCCACCGATGCCCCCTTGGTTGAAGTACGTGGCGAAATCTATATGACGCGTGAAGGATTCGCAGAACTCAATCGCCGCGAAGAGGAAGCTGGACGTGAACCCTTTGCCAATCCGCGAAATGCGGCCGCAGGCTCCATCAAACTGCTTGATCCTCGCGAAGTAGCCGAACGTCCATTAGATGCTGTGCTCTATGGCGTTGGCGCACTTACAGGCGTTACCTTTAACACACATACTGCGATGTTGCGCACGCTCGCGGAATGGGGCTTTAGGACGCCACCGTGGCAACGCCTCTGCATGGATATCAACCAAGTCCTTTTAGCAATTGAAGAACTCGGTTCGCGCCGTCACACTTTCCCCTTTGAAATTGATGGCGCAGTGATTAAGGTCAATCAACGCTCCCTTTATGCAAGTCTCGGGAGTACTGCGCACGCGCCACGCTTTGCTCGCGCGTACAAGTATGCCCCAGAGGTCGCAGAGACGCGTTTGAATGACATCACCATCCAAGTGGGACGCACGGGCGTACTGACCCCAGTTGCAGAATTAGAATCCGTTCATTTAGCTGGTTCTGTTATCTCGCGCGCCACGTTACACAATGCAGACATGATCCAAACGAAGGACTTTCGTATTGGTGACCGCGTCTTAATCTCCAAACATGGCGATGTTATTCCTGCCGTAGATGCTGTGGTAATTGAAAAGCGTCCACCTGAAGCTGTCCCCTATCAATTCCCCACTCATTGCCCTGTTTGTGGCGAAAAGGCCGAAAAATTAGAAAAAGAAGTCGCCACGCGATGCGTGAATCCCGACTGCCCAGCCCAACGCGTTGGACGTCTTGAGCTCTTTGTTTCACGAAATGCCTTAGATATTTCTGCCATCGGCGGACGCATGGCAGAAGCGCTTGTGCAGGCAGGTCTCGTCAAACGTCCGCTAGACCTCTTTACCTTGCCGCCTGAAACCTTAGCCTCATTCAAACTCATTGCAGATGATGGTTCAGAGCGTCGTTTCGGTAAAAAGGCTGAAGATGTAGCCGAAGCTCTTAACCAAGCAGCGGCATTACCCCTTCATCGTTGGATTACCGCACTCGGCATTCCTGGAATTGGTGAAACCGCGGCACGTACACTCGCTACGCACTTCTCTTCGCTTTCCGCAATGAAGGACACCACGCTCATCCAGAAGGTCCTTGCCTTCTATGACGCTACGAAGCGTTCACTTGAAAGTACAGATGATCGTGACCTCTTTGCCGGCGAAATCATTGATCGCGCCAACGAACTTGCTGCTTATGGACTCATTCAGCGCGATGACCCCGAAAGTCCCATTCGTAAGCGCTTCCTGCTCACGATTAAGCCCGATATGGCGAAAGAACTCCTTCAGTTCGTTCAATCTCCCTACGCAAAGGATCTCTTTGAACGCCTTGAAACGCTTGGCATTGACCCCAAGCCTGAGTTACCGCAAACCTCCACGACGACGCTCGCAGGGCTATCGTTTGTCATTACAGGATCCCTTTCGCAACCGCGTGAAGTCTTTGAAAAGCTCATCCGTGAAAATGGTGGTACTGTCCAAACAAGCGTAAGTAAGAAAACCTCCTACCTGCTCATTGGCGACAATCCTGGCGGTAGTAAGTACAACAAGGCCCAGGCGCTTGAAATCCCGATGCTCTCGGAAGCAGACTTTATGTCTAAGATTGGGCCTCATGATAACCAGACGTTAGAAGCGGTTCCTACGACTCAACCCCCAGCAGAGCCGCTCATACTTGAGCCACCCTTCTCTTTGGAGGCGTTGCCCGTGACGAACTCTCCTTCGTTAGCCTCAAAAGCAACGCTCTTTGATCTGCCGCCTGAAACCATTCCTGCTACGAAAAAGAAGGCAAAGACCAAGAAGCATTCGACGTCTACCGCTGAATACATCCAAGAGGATCTCTTTTGATTAAATAGGAACTGAATTGATTTGAAAAGAAATGCCACAATAGCGTCACTTTGATTCAATTCAGTCTCCCCGCCCTTTACAACCCGCTTGCACAGTAACGTCTATGAAAAAAGCACTCATCGCCTTTGGTTGTCTTGAAACAATTCTGATCCTCGCATTTGTACTCTTCGTGTGTACAAATCGATACGCTTGGCTCTATCCGCTTTTACTCACCCTCATCGGCGCCTCCACTGTTGCGGGAATCGCCCTCCTCATTTTCGGCAAGAAACGCTAATTCTCCGCGTTTTGCTTTCGAATCAGATACTGCACTCTCTTTTAGGGAGTACAGATTATTTGAGCCGTCACCCCTCTATTTTAAGTCTCTCTACCTTCTTTAGGAACGATTAGTTTTCTACCAAACTTAATAGCGTTTCCTAAAACCCATCAATGTTATTCAGAATCCATTGATATTATTCAGAACCCATCCGCATTATTTGGGGAAGATTTGCTTTATTTACAAAAAAAAGACCCACCATAAGGCGGGTCTTTTTATTACAAGCAGCGGAGCTGCCAAGGCTTAGAATGCGTAGTGAGCGAAAGCCTTGTTAGCCTGAGCCATCTTGTGGGTATCGTCGCGCTTCTTGAGAACGTTACCGGTGTTGTTGTAAGCATCGATAATTTCAAGAGCAACGGCGCGAGGCATCGGAACGCCACGACGAGCGGAAGCGTACTGAGCCATCCAACGGAGAGCGAGTGCGAGCTGACGGCCAGGGCGGATTTCCACCGGCACAGGGTAAGTAGCACCACCCACGCGGCGGGACTTAACTTCCACTTTCGGCTTCATGTTGTTGATAGCAGCATCCATCACTTCGAGAGGATCCTTGCCCGTTTCGCGAGCGAGTTCGTCGATTGCACCGTAAACGATACGTTCTGCGGTGGTCTTCTTACCGGACTTCATGAGGGTGCGGACAACCTTAGCGACCAATTCGCTGTTGAAGCGAGGGTCGGTCATGTGCACGCGCTTAATAGCTTGACGACGACGCATGTTTCATTCCCTCCTTATTTCTTCTTACCAGTGTTAGCAGCAGCGTCCTTCTTGACGCCGTACTTGGAGCGGGAACGGCCACGGCCATTGACGCCGAGGGAGTCAAGGCAGCCACGGATGATGTGGTAACGCACACCAGGCAAGTCCTTCACACGACCGCCGCGGATCAACACGACAGAGTGTTCCTGGAGGTTGTGGCCTTCACCAGGGATGTAAGCGGTCACTTCGTAACCGGAGGTGAGGCGAACACGAGCGACCTTACGCAATGCCGAGTTCGGCTTCTTAGGGGTCTGAGTCTTAACCACGGTGCAAACACCGCGACGCTGGGGGCATGCAACGAGCGCGGGAGACTTGCTCTTCTTGCGCTGCGGGGTGCGGCCCTTGCGCACCAGCTGATTGATAGTAGGCATGTACTTAATCCTTCTAAAGGATACGTTAAGTTCTATGTCCGCACTTGCGGACGCGGCTCTCTCAGCCAGAAGGTCGGGACGGGGCTCTCGTCCTCTAAGCATCGGAGATTAGCTACAAACTCCGGTTTCTGCACTGAAATGTCCCTATAAAATAGCAAATCTCTCTTTTCTTTGCAAGCGGTTTCTCTGCTATTTGTGTACTTTTTTACACTTTTCTTTAGGATGACGGGGGGTGGGTGGCCACGCCACAGGACTGCGTAGTGGATTTGCACCTGCGGTGCTGCGACTCGTGGCGAGTGTTTTCAACACTAAGGACACTAGGATGCGTTGATCTTTTCGTAACACTAGGCTTCGCCCACGAAAAGCCAACGCATCTCGTGACGTGTCTGTCGCCCCTTTTGGGCTGGGCGGGCAGGATAGATGAGACAGGCAACGGCCTGTCGCTCAGATAAATGAACCAACCGACGGGGACGCTGCGCTCCCCGTACCCCTAACTGGCGCAAAGCTCACGCTGTCGGAGCACGGTAACGTGCCCGTGCGACGCAGCGGGGCAACGGTGAGGGCCCGCAGTAGGACGCAGTCCGTAGCGAGGAGCACCGAATCCGTCGGCCATCTCCGTAAGGAGTGGCAGAGAGCGGTAGCGAACGTCAAGACCAGTGCGACTCGTGGAGAATAGCGAAGGCGCTCAAGGGGGTAAATAAAAAAAGACCCGCGGGGCGGGTCTTTTTCATAGCAGCGGGGCTGCGATTATTCGTAGCGAATGGAGGCGTGGTATTCCTGAATGGATTCCACTTCGCCCTTACCGATTTCACGAACGGCCTTGACGCCCTTGACAGCCATGGAGGCGGCAGCGAGGGTAGTCATGTAAGGAATCTGATACTTGAGCGCGGCCTTACGGATGGAGGAGCCATCTGCGTGTGCGTCACGGCGCGGGCTGGGAGTGTTAATCACCAACTGCACCTGATTGTTCAAAATCAAGTCCAAGACGTTCGGGCGACCCTTGCCAATCTTTGCCACGGAGGTACTGGGGATACCGAAAGGATCCAAGAAGCGCTTCGTGCCAGGGGTGGCGTAGAGTTTGAAGCCGAGATCGGTGTAAGCCTTAAGCACTTGAGCAGCTTCTTCGTTCTTCACGGAGAGCGAAGCGAGCACTGCGCCAGCGTGCGGGAGGGCTGCGTTAGCGGCTTCCTGACTCTTGCAGAAGGCAAGTGCAGAGTCGCGTGCGAGGCCGAGCACTTCGCCCGTGGAGCGCATTTCAGGTCCGAGCACGGGGTCCACTTCCGGGAACTTATCGAAGGGGCAAACTGCTTCCTTCGCGCCGTAGTAAGGAATTTCACCATGCTTGAGACCGATGGAGTCCATAGGTTCGCCAAGCATCAAACGGGTGGCTGCGGAGGCCATCTGGATGGCGCAGACCTTGGAGACTAAGGGAACGGTACGGGAAGCGCGGGGATTGGCTTCGAGCACGTAGACCTTATCCTTTTCAATGGCGTACTGCATATTCATCAAACCGCAGACCTTAAGTGCTGTCGCAATCTTCTGCGTGTACTGACGAATGGTTTCGAGGCAGGATTCAGGAATGTTGGCCGAGGGGAGGATGCAAGCGGAGTCACCAGAGTGAACGCCAGCGAGTTCGACGTGTTCCATCACGGCAGGAATGAAGACGTCCTTACCGTTACTGACGGCATCAGCTTCGCATTCCAAAGCGTGCTGCAAGAAGCGGTCCAAGAGGAGCGGACGATCTTCGGTGACGCCCACAGCCTTAGCCACGTATTCGCGCAACATGTTTTCATCGTAGATAACTTCCATGCCGCGACCGCCCAAGACGAAGCTGGGGCGAATCATCAAAGGATAGCCAATTTGGTTAGCGACGGTGATAGCTTCATCAATATTGATGGCCATGCCGCTTTCAGGCATCGGGATTTCAAGCTGATCCATCATCTGACGGAAGAGATCGCGGTCTTCTGCGATATCGATCGAGTCAATCGAGGTACCGAGGATGTTACAACCTGCGTCAGAGAGTTCGCGTGCGATGTTAAGCGGGGTCTGACCACCGAACTGCACGATAATGCCGTAGGGCTTTTCCTTACGATAGATCTGAAGCACGTCTTCCACAGTAACAGGTTCGAAGTAGAGACGATCAGACGTATCGTAGTCGGTAGACACGGTTTCAGGGTTGCAGTTCACCATCACGGTTTCGTAACCCATTTCGCGCAAGGTGAACGCAGCGTGACAGCAGCAGTAGTCGAATTCAATACCCTGGCCAATGCGGTTCGGACCACCACCGAGAATCATGACCTTCTTGGGGTTTTCCTTGATGACGAGTTCGTCAGGAGCATTATAGGTAGAGTAGTAATATTCCTTACCTTCCACGCCAGAGACGGGTACTGCGTGCCAACCTTCCACCACGCCGATAGCTTCACGACGTTCGCGGATGGTCTTTTCAGGAATACCGAGCAACTTTGCCAAGTAACGGTCAGAGAAACCGTCCTTCTTAGCCTGCGTCAAGAGTTCGTCAGAGGGGAGATTGCCCTTACAAGCGATAATCTGCTCTTCGAGCTGCACCAATTCGCGCATCTGCTGCACGAACCATGCCTTCACAGCGCATGCTTCAAAAATCTGGTCATCCGTAGCACCCTTACGGAGGGCTTCGTACATGATGAAGTGCGTTTCGCTGCTGGGCGTGCGGAGCTTATCCAAGAGTTCCTTGAGCGAGTAGTTTTCCCAACCAACCCAACCGAGGCCGTGGCGGCTCTTTTCAAGACCACGAATTGCCTTCTGGAGAGCTTCCTTGTAGTTTTTACCGATGGACATCACTTCGCCGACAGCCTTCATCTGGGTGCCGAGCTTATCTTCCACTGCGCGGAACTTTTCAAATGCCCAACGTGCGAACTTCAACACCACATAGTCACCCGAGGGAGTGTACTTTTCAAGGGTTCCATCGCGCCAGTAAGGAAGTTCGTCCATCGTCATGCCTGCTGCGAGCTTAGCGGAGACAAGTGCGATGGGGAAACCAGTCGCCTTAGATGCGAGTGCAGAAGAACGGGACGTACGGGGATTGATTTCAATGATGACCACGCGGCCAGTGCGAGGATCGTGCGCGAACTGGACGTTGGTGCCGCCAATCACACCGATAGCTTCCACAATCTTGAAGGCCATCTGCTTGAGACGTTCTACGGTTTCAGGGGCGATGGTGAGCATCGGAGCAGCGCAGAAAGAGTCACCCGTGTGCACGCCAACAGGGTCAATGTTTTCAATCGTGCAGACGCAAATCATCTGGTTCTTAGCATCGCGCACCACTTCGATTTCAAGTTCTTCCCACCCCTTAATGGATTCTTCCACCAAGATTTGGTGCGTCATCGAGAGGTCCAAGCCCTTACGTGCGATCGTGTGGAGTTCTTCAATGTTGTAGACGAAGCCACCGCCTGCACCACCCATCGTGTAAGCCGGGCGAATCACCATCGGGAAGCCGATTTCTTCAGCGATCTTTTCAGCTTCTTCCATGTTGTTGGCGATGCCAGAACGCGGGGTGTCGATGCCGAGTTGTTCCATCGTGTGCTTGAAGATATCGCGGTCTTCACCACGTTCAATTGCTTCAAGGTTCACACCGATGACCATCACACCGTACTTATCCAAAATGCCAGCCTTAGCCAAAGCAGAGGACATATTCAAACCGGTCTGACCACCGAGGTTCGGCAAAATGGCATCGGGACGTTCCTTAGCAATAATCTGCTCAAGGCGTTCCAAATTCAAAGGTTCGATGTAGGTTGCATCCGCCATCGTGGGGTCAGTCATGATTGTGGCGGGGTTAGAGTTCACAAGTACGATTTTGTACCCGAGAGCGCGGAGTGCCTTACAAGCCTGTGTACCAGAATAGTCAAACTCACAAGCCTGGCCGATCACGATAGGACCAGAGCCAATAATCAGCACTTTTTTGATATCCGAACGCTGCATATTTAAATACCTTCCCTGTTAGAAGTCGAGCAGTGAGAATAACTCACCTAAACCGAGGCTATATGTTACCACAAATCACCCCATTAGTAAAGATAAATAGCGGAGATATTTACAGAAAATTGTCGCATTTTTGTTCGTTAGTGTCATACAACGCAAGACACTCGCGTAGCAAACGAATAAGACGCACATCATCAACCCCACAACAACGAAAAAGCGCTCCCTGCGAACAGAGAGCGCCAACGAATCATAAATAACAAAAGGGATATTGGATTACCTTATTCACCTTTCACCACTTTGTAAAAGGCGGCATTGGAAGTTCCCTTCATTCGAACAGGGATTTCCTTGGATCCCGCTTCTTGCCATTGGCCCTCTAAGTCGGTCACCTTCTGGATGGCGATTTTGACCGTGGCGTAGCTGTCCTTTACTTTGACTAAAGGTGCTCCCTCTGCTAAGCCCTTGAGCCCTTCCTCGGTGTAGATGTCCTTGGCATCAAGGAGTTCTTGCTTCGCATCGTTTTTAGGCATAAGCTTACGCGCCTTGATATAGGCGTTTAATTGAAGCGTAGAGGTGAAGCACGCAGTGAGCGTAGTAACATCCTGTGCAGGCATTGTAAAGGTATAAGTGGGCTCTGCACTGACCATTTTACGCGTACTCGGATCGTACCAACCGCTAAACGTGTAATCTTCATCTGGATAGGCTTCAACCGTCACCGTAGCGCCAGCTTCATATGGTCCAAGACCACCAACGAGACCGCCACCAAAAATGTTTGTGGTCACATTGTAGATCGTCGTTGTATCTTGTTTTAACTTAACAAAATTGACAACACTACGAACTTTTGCCGCCGTTCCCCAATAATACGTGCCAGAAGCATTATGAATGAGTTTAGGAGAAGCCTGCAACCAGCTCATCATATAGTCTTCATTAATGCGAATAACCGAATATTTGTTGTACTGCGGGAATGAATTTTCAAAAACCGTAAAACCATTGGTATGCTCAAAGTTAATAACAACCTTACAGAGTGTTGATTCAAAAACATGTTCACCAACATACTTCACCGTATTAGGCAGCGTCACATAACCTAAACTTGAACAGTTATAAAAGGCGCCCGCTTTAATCGTCTCAAGACCATTATTAAAGTTAACAGTGCTCAAGAGTCGAGCACTTTGAAAGGCATGCTCACCAATGGTCTTAACTGACGCAGGAATCGTGATAGCGGTCAATTTGGTTTCTTTAAAGGCCTCATCACCAATCTCCGTCAAACCCATAGGAAGGGTAATTGATGTTAAAGAAGCATTGCCATTAAACGCCCCGCCACTGATTTTTGTAAGTGAGCCAGGGAGCGTAAGCGCGCCCTCAAGGTTATACGTTGCTGCGATAAGGGTTGTATGATCTTTTGTGAGTAAGAGCTTCCCACCCTCTGCCGTAACAAAACCCGCACCTTCATCGACAATAAACTGTGTTAAAGACTTACAACCAGCAAAAGCAGATTCGCCAATCGTCTGTACGGTCGGAAGAATTTCAATGGAGGTGATGTTTGTATTTGCGAAAGCCTTCGCGCCAATCTTCTTAATTGCGTAGTTAGCTACGCCACCAGTAAAATGGATCTCCTTCAACGATGGGAATTCCGAAAAGGCATTCTCAGCAAATTCAGAGACCTGGACACCATCGAGATAGGGCGGGAAGTAGATGGTATTATAGCGTTCACCTTCGTCCAAAGGATACACTTTGTCAACGCGCGCCATACCATCGTCTAAAACAGTGTATTCACATCGCGCGCCAACAGCAGGCTCAACGCCTTGCCACGAGAGCACATCCGCCTTTAGTGAGAACGCACAAAAGGCACTCAAGAGAATCATTAAATACTTTTTCATAGGTCCACCTCCCTTACGCTGCAGGTTGCTGTTCTTCTTCGGTTTCTTCTTCCGGCGTTTCGGCGGGGACATCTTCTGGCGCTTCTTCCGCTTCATCGCCCACGACAATAGCCTTGTAGAAGGCGGTCGTTTCATCATCGGCGCGTGTAATTTCAACCTTATCGCTTTGGAAGTTGTGTTCGTCTGGATCGGAGACAGCCACGATCACCAAGACTTTGCCATTTTCCACGCTCTTCACTTCAGGCGTTTCCAACACAAAAGTCTTTAAGCTGTCAGCGGTATAATATTCTTTACTCTTCAGGAGTTCGTCCTTGGCGGCCTCCTTGGTCATGAGCGCATTCGCCTGTACGTGTCGGTCGAGCGCAACTGTAGAAGTAAAGTATGCCAAAACATTCATCCCCGAATTTGGCATTGTAAAGGTGAAGGTAAACGCTTCCCCTTCGCCCGTATACCACTCGTCTGGATCCTTAGACCAACCGCAAAGTGTATAACCTTCGCTAGCATAAGCCGTCATCGTGACAGTTTCGCCTGGTTCATACCAACCCGAACCTCCGACGATACCTTCACCTACAATATGAACGTAGACAAAGTACTTTTGAGGCATCTCCGCGTCAATTTCCTCCATCTTGTGGAAGCCTAATTCCTTGTCACCCCCCTCGTAAGTTGTGAAGTATGTCTCCCAAGCCGTGGCATTCTTCTTAAGATAGTAACCACACGCAGTCGATTGAGTAGGAAATGATGACCACGGATGACCGAGAGTTGGCGGATTTCCTTCAAAAGTCACAGACAGATTTGAACTATCGAAAAACGCATATTTACCAATGTCTGTAACGCTCGCGGGAATCGTAATTGTGGCCAACTTAGGGCATTGAGCAAACGTCCACTCTTCAATAATTTTTAACCCATCTGGGAGGGTTGCCTCTCTCAAGTCAGAGCAATGATTAAATGCAGCATCCTCAATTGTTTCCACATTCCTAGGGATAGAGACCGAGGTTAATGCTGTGTAAGCAAAAGCGCTAGAGTGAATCGTTTTCACGGAACTTGGAATTACCACCGAGGTAAAAGAGCGATTATGACTTAAAGCACTGGTAGCAATGCCATTTATGCCCTCTGGCAACGTCAAGCACCCCGTCTCATCTGTCGCCGTTTCAAGCGCGGCCACCACTTCACACTTTGCACCGTTATTATCTGTGCGAATTAAGCAGCCGTCCTTCATTGAATAGCACGGATTCTTTATGTCAATTTCAACGTCTGTCAAGCTTGTGCACCCTTCAAACAACATTGGTGCAATCCACGTAAGCGTGCTCGGAAATGTTACACGTTTCAAACCCGTACATTCCAAAAACGCACTATTATTAATGGTAGTGACACCTTCTGGAATTGACATTGAGGTAATTTCTGCGCTATTGGGGCTTATCGATCGGAAAAATGCCTGCGTACGAATACGTCTCACGGGCTTCCCGTTGATGCTTGCAGGCATATCCAAATCGCCCTTGCCCGCGGTACCATCTATCTGAACTACAGTAGACTCGCCATCCTGATAGGTGCTATAGTACCAAGTAACACCGTTAATGTTAATCTCTGCGGCTTCAAGTAGCGTAACGCAAATAGTCGCGCACATTAAGAGAAAGACTTTTTTCATGTAATATTACCTAATTTTAAGCTCAAAACTGGCGAAATTATAGCAAAAACCATACCAATGATAAAAGTGTTATTTAGCACCAAAACGCCTTACCTCCACACCGATTAAACACTGGAAAACATCTGTGTATAAATACTTTAATGCTATCATTCTTCCCCTACCTTTTGGGGTTATTCACTAAAAGGCTTGAATCCAATTTCAAAACAACTGCTTTTAAAGTTCAATTGAGGTTCAATTGAAGCGCAAAACAACCCTTTTTCAAATTCGCTTAAAAGCGGTTGTGTAGATGAGCTTAAAACAGTTAATGTGTTAGAATGATAGCGGAAGGATTTTGATTATGTTTTTACTCTTTGTTTGCCATGGGAATATTTGCCGTTCAACGATGGCTGAGAGCGTGATGGCACATCTTTTATCGAAAACGTATTTGGCGCAAACGGTACGCGTTGATTCTGCCGCCACGAGCACTGAGGAGATTGGCAATCCCCCACATTATGGAACGCAACGCGAATTAGCGCGTCGTGGGGTACCCTTACGTCCGCATCGTGCACGTCGGATTACGCTTGAGGATGCCAAACAGGCCGATTGGATTTTGGCAATGGATGAAGCGAATGTGCGCAATCTGAAACGAATGTTACCCGCGTCTGAACATCCCAAAATTCGGCTTTTACTCTCTTTTACAGGGCGCGAAGAAGAAATCGCAGATCCGTGGTATACGGGCAATTTCGCAATTACGTATGAAGACGTTCTCGAAGGATGTCAAACGCTTTTAAAGCAATTGCTCAAGCACGTTTAACGGCTCAACGTAAAGAGGGTGAGTTCGGTCGTGTAACAGAGTCTAAAGGGAAAGCCAATCCAAGTCGCACTTCCAGGTGCCACAAAGAGTGTCATCCCGTTGGGAAGCGTATAGTTTCCGCGCACATAGCCATCGTTGAAGCGTTCCATCAACATCGCAAGGCCCGGAAATTGGCCGCCATGCGTATGACCTGAGAATTGAACGTCTACACCGAGTGTATCGGCATCCTGCGCGATTGCAGGTTTATGAGCAAGCAAAAAGGTGCAGGCCGCAGCGGGGGAATGTTGCATCAACCCTTGTAAGCGTGGTAACGTTTCGGAATTAGTGAGCGAACGCGAGTCTGGCACGCCCAGCAAGGTAATACCATTACAGTCTGCGCTTTTACCATCAAGCACTTCTAATCCAAGACTTTGATAGATGGCGAGATATTCCTCTACGCCAAACATAAATTCGTGATTACCGCTCACTAAAAACTTACCATAAGGCGCGACAATCTTCGCAAGTGGGGCAAGGTCGGCCATACGTAAGATCGGCTGACCATCAGCTTGGTCACCTGTAAAGAGCACCACATCGGGACGCGCCTCATTCAAACGCGCCACAAAACGTTCGCACCATTCTTTACCGCGCAAACAATCAATGTGAAGATCCGCCACCACTGCGACACGCATGCCCTGAGCAGACGCCGGCAAGTCACGCACAGTAAGTGTACGTTCTACGATTGGGGGTTGACGAACGCCCAACCAGAGCATCACCGCTCCAAGCGCCATGCCACTTAACGGCGGTAACCAAGGCGAAACGTGCACGCGACAAAGGCGTAAAACCACCCACGCGATAGAGAAAAGCCCCATCAGCAAGGTAGCAATATCGCCCCATTTCGCTAGAATCAACAAGACTGTAGGCAATCCGTCTGGACACATTACTGGAAGATCAAGCAATTTCTGCAAGAGATATCCTTGCGCCGTGGCAAACGCACAAAAGCCCAATACCACACGTAACCACGTTGGCAACGGCAACTTTCGAATCGGTCCAAACGCAGTTAGTAATGCTAAACCGCAATAAATTACCCAAATCACTCGCATATGCATTCAATTCCCCTAACAGTCAACTCAAAACAGTCACCTGACAACTAACGATTATTGCGGCGTGACGTACGCCTTAATACGACCCCAAACGCCCGAGCTATTGCTTGGCGCAGACGCTACTTTGCCGCGTTTCTGACGGAAAATCCACTTAATCACCGCACGATCTTGGAGCGCACGCGTCCAGACATTATGACCCGCATTCGGATATTCGGTATACTTCGGTGTACCGCCCGCCTTCGTCATGGCAGCCACCATACGACGCGAACAATCCACAGGGACATTCACATCCTTCTCGCCATGAAACACCCAAATAGAGGTCGTCATCGCGTTTTTGATTTGCTCTTCTTGCAAAGAGCCCCCACTACAAATCGGCACCGCAGCCGCAAAGTAGTTGGGCCAACGCTGGATTGCATCCCACGTGCCAAAGCCCCCTAACGACAGCCCTACGATGTAAATCCGATCAGGGTCAGCGATACCCTCTGCCACCAATTGATCCAAATACTCCTTCACCGTACGCAAAGCAGGCGCAGGATAACGCGGAGCACGATAATCCTCCTTGAAGGCAATCGTACGCACCCAGGCATTACGTTGCGTACACTGTGGCACCAAATACAACGCTGGCGGAATATCATCGTCAATTAAAGCCTGACGATGAATCGGCGCGAAAGGAGGAAGTTGCTTCGCATTCTCTTGACCGCACTCGCCACTGCCATGCAGCATCACCAAAACTGGCACTGGCAAGTCACGCTTCTTGTAATTACGCCACACGCGGACAGGCATCGTTTCATTCATGTGGTTGGTGATGGCCGCAGGGACAAACATCTCTTGGATAGAGAATTGAGCTTGCAACGGCACTGCCGTCACAAGCCCAAACAATACGGTCAAGCACAAGGATAGCCGTAAGCGCAGGCTCATCGGCGCACCTCAACCTTACCCCATTCCTCAAGTTTCGAGGCGATAAAGTCCACACACTGCGCCTGTGCCTCCTTCGCATTCTCACGCGTCACACGAATTGCAGGACCGCAAGCAAAGCGTACCGGCACAGAGGTATCAATCGGACCAAAGTCCTTCGTATACTTACCCACGCCAAGGAAAGAGGTCTGACCCGCCACCGGCACAATGCAAACGCCGGCATTCTGTGCCAATTTCACACCAAGCGTGTTGAACTTACGGCAGTCAAAGAACGGCTGACGTGTACCCTGAGGATAGAGCAACACCGAAGCCTTATCTTCACGAATGTAACGTTCGCCCTGTTCCAACACCGCCTTGAGGTCCGCACGCGGATCAGAACGGCCCAAAGCAATCGTCTTGAGCGTCGAGAAGGTCTGACCCAAAAGCGGCACGCGAAGGAGCGACTCCTTCAACACGATTGCCACATCGGTAAAAGCGCGCATCAAAGGCGGGAAAGCAAAGGTTTCATAAAGGCTCATGTGGTTACTCACCACCACACAAGGACCCGCTTCCTTTAAGTTCTCAAAGCCCTCAATGATGACTTCCGTACCCAAGCGTTCGGTTTCCCACAACAAGTGCAAGCCGCACTCTGCCCAACGCTGCACATCAAACTTACCTTGGTGCGACAACCACGTTGCGCGCAACATCGAGCCCCCTAACCCACGGAAATTGTAGGTCAAAGAGGTCAACAAGCCATTCTTATGTGGCTTACCCAAAGCTTCTGCAGGGGTACGGTAAGAACCCGTCTGCTTAAATGCTTCCAAGAAATCTGCTACTTCACGCATGATTCATATCCTTCCTAAAACTTACTTCTGAAGCGACGCGGGACGCGTAGGGAAATAACCGCGTAATGCCTTCTCCGCTACCGAACGCGTATCTTCAGGAAAATCACTCTTAATCATCCACTTCAAAAAGGCCTTGCCGTCTGGCACCTTGTCATTAGCCAAGTCCACCAACTTCGTGCCCTTCTTCTTGCCGAAATTAACGCATACTTCGCCATTAATCCAGCGCCAGCGCCCCATGCGGTCCACATTCAAGGGATCTAATGGGTTAAACATCTTGTCCAACGCATCCATATCACGCGGAAGATCCTCGTAACGCTTAAACTGGCCAATCAAAACCTCAAGCGTCGCACGCGTATCTGCCATCGCACCATGCGCCTGATCACCCAAATCCTTGCCGCAATAAAACTTCAAAGCTGCCGTCAAATCACGCGGTTCGCGCTTATGATAAATCTTCTGCGCATCCAACAAACGACGACCTTCTGGATGGAAATCAAGGATGTCGCAACGCAAAAATTCTTCATTCAAAATCTGAGCATCAAAATAACCTGCAGAATAGCCCGCCAAATCACAACCTTCAAAGAAGGTGTAAATCTCGAAAGCCACTTCTGCAAATGTCGGGCAAAACGCCACATCCTCATTCGTAATATGATGAATCGCCACCACCTCTGGCGGGATCTCAATCTGCGGATTCACACGCCACAACTTCTCATCGCGCGTACCATCCACATTCAAACGAATCGCGGCCAATTCCACAATGCGATCCGCGCGCGGCGACGTTCCCGTCGACTCAATGTCAAAGACAACCAAAGGGCGATTTAATTTAACTGGAAAATCAAACTTCATAACGCCCCCTATTTTACCACAAAAACACGCCAAGCGCCTACTCTAAATCTACCATCCCCTCTCACTTATCAACCGTACACACCCCCAAAGCGACAAAACAACTCCCCTACACACTTAACCTCTCTCCCGCAAGACCGCTCCCATCCACTTCTTCCCTAATCCATAGTCCACATCTTTAGCGACGTCTCAAAGCCAAGTTTCCCTACAATTACTTTCTCAAAACCACAATTCACACGCTTAACACAGGTCTCTCAAAGACACCGAAGCCCCTCTTTACACGTTTCGCCCCTACGTAGCACATACTACACCTTACCCTCCGCTATGCCGAAAATAGACCCAAACGCAAGCTTTTACGCCTTTTATATTAATTTAGGTACAATTTTGCCATTTATTAATTTGCATTTTGCGAGGTTATGTGGTATTTTATTCCTTTCACCCCGAATGGGGAGACAAGTCTTTTTTGTCTAAGAATTTCGAATGCCTTCTATAGTGCACTAAGGAAGAAAGAAAGAAAAAATGAGTAAGGAAAAATACGTTTATTTCTTCGGCGGCGACGCCTCTGAAGGAAACGGTTCGATGAAGATGCTCTTGGGCGGTAAGGGTGCTAACCTCGCCGACATGGCATCAATGGGCCTCCCCGTGCCCCCCGGCTTCACGATTACTACTGAAGCTTGCGGTAAGTATTACGAAATCGGCGAAGAACAGCTCTTCGCTAAGATCATGCCTGAAGTTGATGTCGCATTGGCTACCCTCCAGGAAGTGACCGGCAAGACCTTCGGTAAGGGTCCCAATCCCCTCTTGGTCTCCGTCCGCTCTGGCGCTGCAGTCTCCATGCCCGGCATGATGGACACCGTGCTCAACCTCGGTCTCAACCCCGAAACCGTGGAAGCAATGATCGTCAAGACGGGCAACAAGCGCTTCGTCATGGACAGCTACCGCCGCTTCATTCAGATGTTCGGTAACGTTGTGATGGGCATGGAACACCACGACTTCGAACACGAACTCGAAACCGTCAAGGCCACCAAGGGCGTTAAGCTCGACACCGAACTCTCCGCTGAAGACCTCGAAGAAGTGATCGCTCGCTACAAGAAGGTCATCAAGGCTCAGCTCGGAAAGGACTTCCCCACCGACGCTTACGAACAGCTCAAGATGGGTATCCGCGCTGTGTTCAGCTCCTGGAACAACCCCCGCGCTATCAAGTATCGCGAACTCAACGACATCCGTGGTCTCGCTGGTACCGCAGTGAACGTCCAAACGATGGTGTTCGGTAACAGCGGTAACAACTCCGCTACCGGCGTGGCATTCTCCCGCGACCCCTCCACTGGTGACAACTCCTACTTCTACGGCGAATACCTCATCAATGCACAGGGTGAAGACGTTGTGGCTGGTATCCGTACGCCTCAGGAAATCACCATCGCTGGTTCCCGTGAATGGGCTAAGCGCGCTGGCATCTCCGAAGAAGAACGCCTCGCTAAGTACCCCTCTCTCGAAGAAGCAATGCCTGAAGTCTTCAAGGAATTCGACGCTATCCGCGCAAAGCTCGAACTCCACTACAAGGACATGCAGGACATGGAATTCACCATCGAAGATGGTCGTCTCTACATGCTCCAGACCCGTAACGGCAAGCGCACCGCTGCAGCAGCTGTTCGTATCGCAACCGACCTCGTGAAGGAAGGCCTCATCGACGAACAGACCGCAGTGCTCCGCGTCGAACCTCAGCAGCTCGATCAGCTCCTCCACCCCGTGTTCAACGCTGTGGCAGAAAAGAACGCTAAGACCATCGCTACTGGCCTCCCCGCATCTCCTGGCGTGGCTACCGGTAAGGTTGTCTTCACCGCTGAAGACGCTGAAACTTGGGCTAAGCTTGGCAAGAAGGTCATCCTCTGCCGTGCAGAAACCTCTCCTGAAGATATCGCTGGCATGGTCTCCGCTCAGGGTATCCTCACCGCTCGTGGTGGTATGACCTCCCACGCAGCTGTGGTGGCTCGCGGTATGGGTAAGTGCTGCGTGGCTGGTTGCGGTGACGCACTCATCGACGCTAAGGCTAAGACCATCAAGATCGGCGACGTTGTTCTCCGTGAAGGCGATTGGATCTCCCTCAATGGTTCCACCGGTAAGGTTTACGAAGGCCGCATCGAAACCCGCGACCCTGAACTTACTGGTCCCTTCGCTGAAATCATGGCCCTCGCTGACAAGTACCGCACCATGGGCGTCCGCACCAATGCTGATACTCCCCGTGACACGCAGGTCGCTGTTCGCTTCGGCGCTGAAGGTATCGGCCTCTGCCGTACCGAACACATGTTCTTCTCCGAAGACCGCATCATCGCTTTCCGCCGCATGATTCTCGTGGCTGAAAAGGTGAAGAAGCTCAAGGAAGCCCTCGCAATGGCCGCTTCCGACGCTGAAAAGGCAGCCATCCAGGCACAGCTCGAAGCTCCTCTCGCACAGTACAATGCTGCGCTCGAAACGCTTCTCCCCTTGCAGCGCTCTGACTTCGAAGGCATCTTCCAGGCACTCGACGGCCGCGAATGCACCGTCCGCTTGCTCGACCCGCCCTTGCACGAATTCGTCCCGCACGACGAAGCTGGCCAGGCCGAAATGGCCAAGGTCATGGGCATCTCCGTGGAAGAAGTCAAGCAGCTCGTGGAAGAACTCCATGAATTCAACCCGATGCTCGGTCACCGCGGTTGCCGTCTCGGCATCTCCTACCCTGAAGTCACCGAAATGCAGGTCCGCGCTATCTGCGAAGCTGCTGCCAACGTCCAGGGCGCTCGCCCCGAAATCATGGTTCCGTTGGTCGGTAACGTCAAGGAACTCCTCTCTCAGAAGCAGATCATCGTTGACACGATCGCTGCAGTTGAGAAGGAACGCGGCATCAAGCTCGAAGTGCTCATCGGTACGATGATCGAAGTGCCTCGTGCAGCTCTCACCTCCGACGAAATCGCTAAGGAAGTTGACTTCTTCTCCTTCGGCACGAACGACCTCACGCAGACCACCTGCGCCTTCTCTCGTGACGACGCTGGTAAGTTCCTCCGCGACTACGTCTCCAAGGGCTTCTACGAATACGATCCCTTCATCGTGCTCGACCAGGCTGGCGTTGGTAAGTTGATGAAGTTCGCCGTTTCCCAGGCTAAGGAAGTCAACACAGGCATCCGCCTCGGCATCTGCGGTGAACACGGTGGCGAACCCCGCTCTGTGGAATTCGCTAACACCATCGGCTTGACCTATGTGTCCTGCTCTCCTTACCGTGTGCCGATCGCACGCCTCGCTGCAGCTCAGGCTGCAATCAAGGCTGCTCGCGCTGCTAAGTAAGAATCAGCTAAAAGCAAAAACAAAGAGCACCGTTCGCGGTGCTCTTTGTTTTTTACAATACTTACGCGATAGGCTGAAAGTCCCCATTACTTATTTGAAACGCTAGACTCTAAGACTTTTCAGCTTTAATGCAGTCATCCTCGTGAATACTAACGCTCGCGTATTGAATTAGAATCAATCTAACGCAAACCTATAGTGTCCGAATAGACAACACAAGAAATAAAGTATGAAAACATTTAATAAAAGCAATCTCATTCAATAGCGGGAAAAGCCCACCACTGAATGAGAACTAATAAATAACGAATGCGTCGTTAGAAATCAATGTAATCGCGCAAATGCACTGCGAGAGCATGAGCATTGACCGCGTCAAGACGTTGCAAGACACAACGCCAACGGTAAGCCATGGACCCGTTTTCATCCAATTGATGATCTCGGAAGAGGGTGTCAAACCCTGCACGATGCTCGCGATACATACGCTGAATACGCGTTAATTCGTCCTCAAAGGCATTCACGTAGATGCGTACAATTGATTCGAAGTTGCGAATCAAATGTTTACGCTTATTGAGCGCTTTTGCGTAATCGGCGATAGTTTCGGTGTAAGCACGACGATAGTTACAGAATGAGCCTGTTGGTTCTGAGAGCACAAGGCGTTCTGGGAGACCAAGAGCATTCATTAGTACAACTTCGTCACCATCGTCAAAGATGGTCTTCCCGCTCTCAACAGCAGCGCGTCCCACAACAAGATTGGGCGCAGCAGCTTGTCCAAGTAGGCGGAAGAAACATTGACAGAAGGCATCGGAGGCGTAGAGATTTTCTGGAATCTTATCGGTGGCGCACCCTGCGATGTAGTCGCGTTCGAAGTAGCCGGTCCAGACGTGATGGCAACACCCACTGCGGTCACAAACGGTTTCGCGGAAGGTGCGCGGAATCATTGAGGAGGGCAAGTGCATGCCGAGCTGGCGGGCACCGAGGCGACGGTCCATGACGTAGTCGGTGTAGTCCTCTGCCTCTAACATTGCCTGCAGGAGGGGTTTACCTTCTGCCAAATGTGAAGCCACAGTCCAACGTTGGATACGGATAATCTTCACTTGGGGTTGCGGGCGGTGCTTTTCCTTCATCTCAACGATGTAGACGAGCGCGCGCGGACCTTGGCCCTTACGACCAGAGAGCGAACGGCGTGTACGGCCAATATTGACGTACTCAATCTGGGAGTATTCGCGCAAATAGTTAAAGAGGATAGCGCGTGCACGGTGGTCACACATACGGCGAAGCTGCTCATCTTCCGGATGGGCATCTGCTTCAGCAAAGACGGGGTCAAAAAAGAGTTCGCCCTCAACCACACGACCGCCTGGCAACCATTCAATCTGCATGAAGAATTCTGGCGAGAGGCCTTCAATCACAGCCGAAACGCCCGTTTCATTGGCCTTCTGCACGAGGACGGCGGTTAATGCCTTACGCCAACCTGGGTCATCGGGGTCATCGCGCATGAGGCAGACCTCATGGACGGAGGATTCAAAGGTCGCTAAGAGGCGTTCGTAGGCGAGGCGTAATGCCGTAGCATCAAGATTTTCAAAGTCGTATTTGCTAAAGGCATCCGAAGGAAGCGCGCCACGCGGGAGGAGGTCGATTTCGGGATTGGCAAAGCGATTGCGCAATACAATATTCTTCGCGATTTCAACCAAATGTAAGCGCAGTTCATCATCGGAGAAAGCCCCTAACGAACGGAAGTTACCGAGCGTTAAGAAGCGCGTACCCGTCAAATGATTGTAGAAGTAAATCGGGCGTCCACTAATGCCAACACGCGAATTTTCAATCATCGTACGGATTTCTTCTTCGAATCGCGGCACTGGCGCCATTCGCCATGCTTCACCACGGGTACGAAGCGCATCACGAACGAGTTGGTTTTGAATGTTCAAGTAGCGAATCTTACGCTTTGAAACGAATTGTTGCAAGAATTCATCACCGCGCAATGCCAATGGCATATTTCGCGGATCAGGACGAATCAAAGCAAAGTTTTCGTCAAAGAGTAAGTCAACGCTCTCTGCGATTTCGGCCTCAACTTCAGCCTCTGTCAAGGGCGGCTCGCCCTGCTCTTCACGACGACGATTCAATTCGTCAATAAAGGCCATGCGTTGCATCGCATGAATGCCTTTGGTTGTGATAAAACCAGGCGTACGTAAGAAAATTGTACCGATACGAGAAGCAAGCAGACCCTTCGCATCGCGTGCAAAGGGTTCTGGGCCTAATCGAATAATGCCACTTTCGGATGTTGTCATGACTTCACCTGAAGGGTGCGAACTGCTGCTTGATAGGTATTTTCAAGAAGCATCGTAATCGTCATTGGACCCACGCCGCCAGGAACAGGCGTCAATTTCGAAGCCACCTGTGCGACGGAGTCAAAGTCACAATCGCCACAGAGGCGATATCCAGTCTTGATGCCTTCACAAGGCACGCGATTGACACCCACGTCAATCACCACTGCGCCAGGCTTTACCATATCGCCTGTCACGGTATTCGGGCGGCCAGAGGCCACAACTAAGATGTCTGCTTGGCGTGTGTAGGTCGCGAGGTCACGCGTAGCAGTATGACAGAGCGTCACGGTAGCATTGCCACCAGGGGCCTTACGGGCGAGCAACTGCGCGACCGGCTTACCCACGATATTACTGCGACCAATCACCACTGCGTGTGCACCTGCGGTTTCCACACCAGAACGTAAAAGCATTTGAATCACACCATGCGGTGTGCACGGCAAAAAACAGGGTTCGCCAATAACCATTTTACCGACATTCACGGGCGTAAAGCCATCCACATCCTTTTCGGGGGCGATTGCGCGAATCACTTCAGCCTCGTCCAAGCCCTTCGGGAGCGGCAATTGTACGAGAATGCCATGCACGTTTGGATCTGCATTTAAACGATCAATCACGGCCAATAATTCAGCTTGAGTCGTAGTAGCAGGCATACGGATATCCACAGAGTGCATGCCTGCAGCTTCAAGGGCTTGTTCTTTTGCCGTTACATATGAACGCGAGGCCGGGTCATCACCCACGAGCACTACGCCTAATCCAGGAACTACGCCAGTATCTTCTTTAAGTGCGATTACTTTTTGACGAATTTCTTCACGCATTTCGGCGGCTAATGCCTTACCATCAATTAATTCTGCTGCCATTTTAATAAACTCCGTAGCAACGTTTTAGCAATCTTGCCTATACATTAACACATATAGCGTTTTTTCGCAATGGCAAATCTCTCTAAAAACACACTAAACAGACGCTTTTTTCACTTCCCAAAGCTCCTTTCAATCTCGCCCTTACGTTGACTTCGCCCAAACGCCGCCTCCCCTCTCCCTCCTCTGCAAACTTTTTTCAACAATTTTCAAAAAAGTACTTGCATTCAAGAAACGCATTTGGCATAATATGTCGCGTTTTACGTTTATTGCCTCATTGTGTAACGGTAGCACAACTGACTCTGGATCAGTTTGTCAAGGTTCGAATCCTTGTGAGGCAACCATCTGAAAGAAAGTCTGTAGAGCGCGTCTCTGCGGACTTTTTTTGATTTAGGGAAGGAGCCCAACCATGGTTGAAAGTCTTTTGGATATTCTGCGTTCCAATGCAAAGGAATCGCCTGAAAATATGGCGCGTTTGCTTGGTGTAGACGTTGCTGAAGTGGAAGCTGCCATTGCGAAGTTAGAAGAAGATGGCGTCATCCGCGGCTGGCAGGCCATCATCAATGAAGACCTCCTCCCCCATGATTACGTTACTGCAGCCATTGAAGTGCGTGTCACCCCTGAACGCGATGGCGGCTTCAACCGCATTGCCGAAGAAGTCAGCCGCTTCGAAGAAACCGAAGCTGTCTACTTGATGAGCGGCGCCTATGACCTTCTTCTCTTCGTCAGCGGCAAGAACCTCCTCTCCGTGGCACGTTTCGTGAGCGAAAAGCTCTCCACCATCCGCGGAATCATCTCCACCGCTACCCACTTCCGTTTGAAAACTTACAAGCAGAACAACGTCTTGATGGCAAAGCCCCAGGACGATGGTCGCCTTGTTGTGAGCCCCTAATATGGATCCACACGACTATTTAGCCCGTCATATCGTGGATTTGCCAAAGAGTGGCATCCGCGAATTCTTTGACATCGTTAGCACGCGCACAGGCGTGGTCTCCCTCGCAATTGGCGAACCCGACTTTGACTCCCCTTGGCACATTCGTGAAGCCGCAGCGAAGTCCTTAGACCGCGGTTGCACCCATTACACTGGCAATGCTGGCTTAATGGAGTTGCGCACCGCTATCGCAGGCTATGTCAAAGACAACTTCGGTGGCACCTATGACCCCGCCACCGAAATCCTCATCACCGTGGGCGCGTCCGAAGGTCTTGATATTGCCCTTCGCGCCATCTTAAACCCCGGCGATGAAGTACTCTATCATGAGCCCTGCTTCGTGAGTTATGGCCCCGAAATCGCCATGGCACACGGCGTACCTGTGCCCGTGGAAACGCGTGTAGAAGACAACTTCCGCCTCTCGATTGATGCTTTGGAAGCCAAGGTCACCCCGCGCACCAAGGCCATCATGCTCAACTTCCCCAACAATCCCACAGGCGCCGTCTTGGAACGCGCCGATGTGGAGGCCATTGCAGCCTTCGCCATTCGTCACAATTTGATTGTGATCTCTGACGAAATCTACGCAGAAATGACTTGGGGTGGCAAAAAGCACGTTTCTTTCGCATCAATCCCTGAATTGCGTGACCGCCTCATCTTGCACCACGGCTACTCCAAGTCTTGGGCAATGACTGGCTTCCGCATGGCCTATGTCTGCGCTCCCAAGTGGATGATGGATACCATCTTGAAGATTCATCAGTACGCTATCATGTGCGCGCCCACCACCTCACAGTACGCTGCACTTGAGGCTATGCGCCACCCCGCAGAAGACATGAAGCCCATGCTCCAGGCCTACGAACAGCGTCGCAACTTCCTGCGCGCCGCCTTCGCAGACGCAGGCATCCCGATGCACAATCCCGCGGGCGCCTTCTATGCCTTCCCGCAGATTGAAAAGTTTGGTCTTACCTCGCGCGAATTTGCCGTGCGCCTCCTTGACGCCGAAAATGTCGCGGTCGTTCCTGGCACCGCCTTTGGTGCTTGCGGCGAAGGCTTTGTACGCTGCTCCTACGCCACAGGCCTTGAGCAACTCAAAGAAGCCGTCACCCGCATTGCGCGCTTCGTCAAAACCCTTTAATTACGGAGACACTTCACACTATGCCTCCTCCTACCACCACTAGCAAGCCCAAAATCGCCATCGTCACTCGCGATGAAGAAGGCATCTCTTTACAAGACTTCCTCGCCGGCCGCCTCAATGTGACAAAGCGCGCCGCAAAAACGATGATTGATGCACGCGTTGTTTGGGTCAATCGCAAACTCGTCTGGATCGCACGTCACGTGCTCAAGCCCGGCGACAAAGTTGCCTTCGTGGTCCAACGTAGCACTGGTGCTAAGCAAGATAAATCCACCGAAACACGCCCCCACATCCGCGTGCTCTGGCAGGATGAATGGTACCTCGCTGTTGACAAACCCGCAGGCGTTCTTACACAGGGTCGTAACTCCGCAGAAGAAATTCTTCGCGTACAAGAGCACAATCCGCAGATCGCAGCCGTCCACCGACTCGACCGCGAGACCTCTGGCGTCATTCTCTTCAGCAAAAACGAAGAAGCACACGAAGCCGCCATTGCGATGTTCAAGACCCACCGCGTCATTAAGTTCTATAACGCCATCGCCTCCGGCAGTGTTGACCGACTCTCCTCGACCCTCACCGAAACCCTCGATGGCGAACGCGCCGTCACCCATATGCGCCGTTTGCAGGCCACGGCAGACGCCACCTTCCTCTCTCTGCGCATTGAAACGGGTCGTACCCACCAGATTCGCCGACACCTCTCTGGCATCCGCCACCCCGTGATTGGCGACCGTCAATACGGCATGAAGCACTCCGATGACCCCCGCGTTCTCTCGGTGACCCGCCAAATGCTTCACGCGAGCGAAATTGAGCTCCCCCACCCCATGATTACGGGCGTGCACATCAAAGCACACGCCCCTCTTCCCGCCGACTTCCGAGCCGCCCTCAAACTCTTTGGCCTCGGCAAGCGTGGTAAAAAGTAAGCTCAAGTCGCACAACTAGAAAACGCCCTCCACCAGGGCGTTTTTCTTTTATCCCGTCATCCCAAAAATATACCTCATTAAAAGACTGCCCATGTCGAAAGTAAAGACTGCCCATGTTGAGGTTAGACATGGTCAGTCTTTTATTTGAATACAGCCAGTCTTTTAGCCGAAAAATAGCCCCAAATGAAAACAAGCCTTTTTGAACCTCAAAACAACCTCTTTTCAATTTCAAAACAACCTGTTCTGAACTTCAAAACAACCCTTTTTGTAATATCGTGAATAATGAATAAAATAAAGGAGTGAACTCAAAAAAAATAAAAGTACGGAAAGGCTCAATAATTTAACCCCGTAGCAGACGTCCTAAATGCCTCTTTGCATAATTTCTTGAAGCAAAGAGAGATTTCATTTTCAAACCCAATGAGTTTAGCGGCGAGGATGCTTGGATTCGGACGACATCGGGCTGAGTTGGGTGCGAAATCGCGTGGGATGTGACGGACGTTTACGTTGTGTTCCCCTTCAAAAGACGGAAGGAACTACGACTGATTAAACCACGAATAGTGCAAATTCACACGAATGGTGCGAGAACGATTACAAAGTCCTTGCTTGTGATAGGGAAAAAGGTGTAGGATAGTGGTGTCCTTGGAGAATTGGGGTGATTGGATGAAAGAATATTGATGAGAACCAACCGGACTTCTGACGACTTGATGTTTTGATTTAGTAGAGGAAAGAAATGGCATCAATGATCAAGTATTCTCTTGTTATCTTTTTTGTTTATTGGGTACATCTCTGTGCCTTTTCATTAACGTTAGGCGAAGCACGGTATTTAGCGAGCGAACGCGCATCTGCTACATTATGGAACGAACTTGAGAAGTCTAAGAAATTAAGCAACTATAGTGCCTTAAAAGAGATTTATGACAAAAAATTCTCGCCCTTAGAATATCTCATTTCACATGAACAAGAATTGTCGCCAGAAGCATTAAACAGTGCCTATGAAGATGCCATTTTGACGGCGGCGGCAATGAGAGATTCCGAATTAGAATTAGCGATTTTGGCTCGCTGGAAGCAGAGACAAAATCGTAATGATTTCCACATCAGGCTCTTTGAAAACGGATATCGTAATCGAACGATTTCTTTTGAGAACACCTTGTTTCAATGGATTCTTCCAGATAATGGTAAAGTAAATAGAAAAGAACTCTTGAACCATTACGATATTTTACGCGAAGAGCAGTGTCATGATATGTCGTCAAGTTTCTGGCAACAGCACCACGATTGTAATGAGAATGGTTTATGCAACAAGGTGCAGTACCATGAGAGTTCAAAAACGATCACTACATTGTATTTGCGTGACCGTGATAACGGATTGACGCACAAGTTATTTGAATTTGAACATAATTACTACGGGCAGCAACTTTTTGTCTTACCATCATCGGATGGCAAGAAACTTGCACTTCTCCATGCAAGCATAAATAAATTGGGCGTTAAGATCGTAAAAGAGAGAATCGGAGGCGTGGAATGCGCTGTACCTCAGTTGATTTCAGAAGATGTTTTAGAACTTTATGTAGTCGATCTTCAAGCACCAAAAACTCAGACTAAATATGACGTTTTACAAAAATGGAATGCTTCATTTTTAAAGAAAAACAATTTAAAGCGATTTAGTTGGCCTAATAGTTCTCAAACACCAATCGTAGATTTTGCACCTTCCAATCGCTGTTTTGAATGAACGAAGAGGTGGGAACGAACACGATTCCTGCGTCTCTTGGAATGTACGATAGAAACACGGCCAAACGCGTTCTCTCGGAAAACGCCACGTATTCTATTGCACTTTTGCGTTGAATAACACGGTAATCCAAATGCGATTGCCACCAACTTTCGGCGATTTCATTTCTTCAATACTTTGTACTCTATTTGCCTGGCCGTAACTTATTCATTTGTAATAACTTATCTTGAATATTTTATGGCGGGTAATTTTAGGCTTAAAAACAGTACAATTTGTACTATTCATGCAAAATTTAAACACTATAAAATTTTACGGACCAACACTTTAAAAGGTAAACTTCCTCTCGGGAAGCAATCTTAAATCGTACAATTTTTGGCCGGGGACTTTTTAGACCAGTCTAGAAACCTTTAGAAAATAGTACGAAAGGCCGAAGAAATGAAACCAATGGTTTTGAAACGTGATTACGGCTGAATTGAAAAATAAGAGTGGCTATAGTGTGGATTAATGTGACTTGTGATGGGCATAGAGACAAGTAAACTCGCTTACAGATAACGAGGGCACCACGGGCTAAAAGTCCGTGAAATGGGTGGCGTAGCGCTCCTGCTAACATACGCTGCGCGTGGTAAGGCGAGATGCCCTTCGGGCAGAGAAGAGTGAGGAGAACGGAGAAAGAAGTGAGATGCGCCTATGGCGCAGTGAGGAGTGAGGAGAAAGAAGTGAGGAGAAAGAGGTAAGGGATGTCTGGGTTGGGAGGTGCTGCGAATAGGACTGCGTGCAGTCCCGTTATCTCTTATCTCCCTTGGCCCCTTTGGATGACCGTCTCACGTATTCCCCTCCTCTTCGGCCTTAATGTCCTTGTAATAAAATAGAGCAGCCATGGTAACGACTGCTGTAGGTTAATCACTCAGCGATGCCTTGACTTACTTGCGTTGTATCAGCCACACCGCCGCCTGCCATTTCTAACGCACGCATCCGACGACGTCGCAAGTACAAGGTCAGAAACACCGCCGGCAACCAAAACACTAATCCTAAAAAGGCAATCCACTCGCAGCCACTCAACGTACTCAAAGGGTGATCAATAAAATTAAAAGATCCTCGCATAATTGTCACCCAAAGCAACCAAAGAGCTTTGATTACGAGCAGCACCTTCAAAAAATAGCCTTGCGACAAATAAGACCAACACCAAAACGTGCGCAGCACCGTCCAATACGCCACAATCGGCAACGTCCAATCAAACGTATCAGGGATCCATTGAAAGGCCATAATATGTTCGTGCGAC
>JAZRAG010000074.1:0-13715 GCA_045634445.1 Candidatus Spyradenecus sp.
CCGTATGACCAGTTTGACCCTGATGATGCAGACGAGGCCTTGGACTCGACGCGCATTATCTTCTATGTGGACGGTGAAAAGTATCAGCCCTTCACGGCGAATGCAATCATCCCGCTTGGCACGGGCTTCCAGATGGGCTCCATCCATGGCGGTTGGCATAATTCGCTCACGCGTATGAATGGCGATGACGTAAACTGCACGATGGAATATCTCCGCATTTACGATCAGATTCTCCCTGAATCCGTCTGGACGGCGATGTCCAATGAGTATTCTTACATGTCGAAGAATGGCCGCGCCACTCGTACGATCGTGGCTGGTCAGGATACGACCGAGGATACGACCTGGAATGAGGATACGGACTGGACGCAGATTCGCGCGGTGAAGGATGGCAATGGTGACTATGTGCTCGATGCAGAAGGTCATATTACCTTCGATACCGGCACGAAGGTTGCAAATCCTGACCATGGCGAAGAAACTGGTACGCAGGTTGTCTTGAATGTCTCGGGTGCGAATACGCTCTACTTGAACGAGTTCTATTCGACTTCGACGGATCCTGAGACGGGTGCTTCCACGACGACGGGGAACGCTAAGCTCTACTATGAACGCTTGGAAATCAACCCTGTGGAAGGTGGCGATGAAGACAGCCTCACCCTTTGGGCAGGGCGTAATAATCCGGATGTGGAAGACGAGTATAAGAATAGCCAGTCGGCTGTGATTACCGTTCAGGGTTACACGAAGATTAATACGAATGTGACCATGGCGCACAACGTGGCCTTCCTCTCTGGTCCTGTGGCCGTGGCTGAAGGTAAGTGGTTACACTTCGACTTCTCTGGTTTCGATGTGATGAAGGTGCCTTCTATGCCGGTCACTTATCGTCTCACGGGCTTCCTCGACGAAGATACGCGTACACGTGTGACGTCGACGGCTCCGGCAGATCCTGTGAATGCTCGCTCGATTGACTTGGGTTATAAGACCACTGTCAATCAGTACACCTTCACGGTGAACCGTTATCCTGTGACGGCTTACTTCACGGCTGACGATGACCCGATGGTCGTTGCTCATAACAATGATACGACGATTAACTTCAATTCGTTGTATTACATTTGGCAGGGCAACGAAATGGGCAAGCAGATGAACTGGGAAGCCGAAGCAGTCAATCCTCAAGGTCAACCCATTGTGGAAAACACCTTGGCGAAGTTTGTCTCCTTGGATGCTGAAACGCAGCAGGAAAAGATGGTGACGGTCACCTTGGCGACCAATGATGTTGATCCGATTACGCTCACCTTGAATGAAGACGCCCTCACGAAGGATAGCGAAAACATGCTCGGCGAGCAGCAGCTCATCGTTGGCGAAAAGGTTATTGTGAACTACACTGGTGATGATGCTGGTGAATTGGCTCCTTATGTGAAGGAAGCCGTGGGTATGGTCAAGGCTAAGGCAATGACTGCTACAACCTGGCGCGGTAACTTGACGCTCGATAATGGCGAGGAAACTGTGGCAATCGCTGGTGCAAACACCATCTCTGGTAAGCTCGTCCTCGGTAAGTCGATTACGCTTGCTACGGGTGCGACAATTTCTGCTACGGACGCAGACTTCACCGCAGTGAAAACCATTACGGTGGACTATGAAGAAGCTGTTGCTGCTGGCACCTACAAGGTGGTTGGTTTGGAAGCTGGTCACACGGCGAAGTCGCTCATCGGCTGTGTCGTGACCGCAGTGAAGGATGATGCATCTACCGTGGAATGGACTGAAGCGGAAGGCACCTTGGTCGTTGTTCGCGCGGATGGCCTTTACGTGGTAGCTCGCCCGGATGTGACGGTGACTACAAATGAAACCACGAAGGTTATTGAGAATGAAGATCTCACGCTCCCGCTCGCACGTCGTGCCGCAGAACTCAGTGCTACATCGGTGAGCCTCACGGGTGTGGTGAACATGGCTGGTGAATCGGTGGAAGCTTCCGTGGCTGATGCTGCCGAAGTCTTCACGAACGTCGCCTTCAATATGACCGAAACCCCTGTGGATGGTGTCGTCACCGCTAAGCTCAAGTATGACTTCGGTGTCAGCCAGATCAATATCGTGACGATTGATAGTGTTCAGTACGTCGTGGCAGAGTTGATTGTCTCGAATGCGGCTGAGTTGGCGAATAACTCTGCTGACTACGCAGATGGCGTCACAGTTGATGTGGTCGTCAAGAAGGGCGCAGAGACGCAGACGTTGACGATGACGCCTGTCGCAGATATAACGGGTGCTGAAACAATGCCTGCGACTGTCGAAAAGGCAAAGCGTTACGTTCGCTTCCCGATGCCTGATGGTAATGGCACCTTCGAGATTAAGGCGCGTGCCTCGAAGAATGCTCCTGCTCAGCAGTAAGCTGGTGGAGTGACTTCTCAAAAGGCGCGGTGGCAGAAACGCCACCGCGTCCTTTTTAGGGGGCACGCCCTAACGGGCGAATGAGCCAGCCTACGGCTGTAGGAAGGGGGAAAGGGCACGTTGGCGCTGAGTGTGCCGCTGCAGCTGGAGGAAGCGGGGAAAGGGTACGCTGGCGCGTGAGTGTGCTGGGGTGGGGATGCTTACACGCGGAGCGTGGTTCATTTGTCACGGTGTGACAGGATGTGTTAAAATAGTCTTATGGAGCAGGGTGATTTAGAGAAAAAGCGAGCATTTACGCTACGGTATTCACGGCGATTTGTCTTAGTGATGCCGGAGGGTGCGTCGCTGTATGATTCGGGGCTTTATTGGTGTACGGCGGTGACGCGAGGACGACGGGCAGTCTTTGCCGAATTGGTGAAGGGGAGGCTGTTGAATACAGACTTGGGGCGTTTTGCGTGGGAGCGTGCAGAGCAGATTGCGCCAGGAAAGGTGCAGGTGGTGGCGCGAGCTGTGATGCCAGATCATCTGCATCTATGTTTGGCGATTAAGGGGCGTTTGCCACACACGGTGACGACATTAATTGATCGGTGGTTGAGGTCTTTAGAGGAGGAGGCGCATCGGAGTGGGGCTTTGCCAGAAGAGGAGCGACTATGGGAGGAGAAGTGTGTGTGGTTGATGCGGGTGATTACACGACGTCGTTTTGAGCATTGTATCGCGTATACAAAGGGAAATCGGTTGTCGTGGGTAGAGCGTCATGCGCATCCAGAGATGTTTCGCTTTTATGAGCATGTGGAGCACCCGCTATTACCTGAAGGTTTTGTGTGGCAGGGATATGGGAATTTACGCCTTTTGGATGAGCCAGTGAAGGTGGCGGTCTCTTTGCATCGGCATGAGGTGCCGGGGACAGAGGCTTATGTGCAGTTAAGAGAGTGGGCGATAAATGCTACGCGGACGGGCGGCGTTTTAGTGGGTGGTTTTATTTCTCCTGCAGAGCAGCGTCTTTTGAAAGAGGTGAGGGCGATTGTAGGGGATTTGAAAGTAATTGTGATAGATGCGCGTCCATTAAAGGACTTTAAGCCAAAGGCTATCGTGGGAGAGAACTATGTCGCTGGGCGCGTACTTCGGCTTTCAGTGTGGGAGTCGTCACTACAGCCAAATGAACAGCGGCGCCGCTTTCTTAAAAATAATGAGCTCGCACATTTAATCGCAGAGAGGGATGGGAGCACGCCCTGACGGGCGAATGAGCCAGCCTGCGGCTGGAGGAAGGGGCACGCTGGCGCGTGAGAGTGCCGCTGCGGCTGGAGGAAGCGGGGGAAAGGGCACGCTGGCGCGGCTGTGCTATTGCGCGCGGGAGGGCTGGTAGAAAACTCGGGCGGAGTCGTTTTAAAACATGGGCGAAGTTTAAATTAAACATGGGCGAAGTTTTAGGAGAACATGGGCGAAGTTTTTTGAGGGGTGGTAAGCGTTTCAACAGTGACGCAGGTGTGCGGTTTACAATCCTTGTGAAAGGGAATTGATAGTTTTGGAGCGTTTTGCTATAATGGTGCGCATGAAAGAGACAACAGCGGTTTATCCGGGTACGTTTGATCCGATGACAAAGGGGCACTTCGACTTGATTCGTCGAAGCGCAGATTTGTTTGATCATCTGATTGTGGCGGTGGCTGGTATTTCTCCGAAGCCGACGCGTTTGTTTGATATTGATGAGCGTATTGCGATGGTGCGCGAGTGCTTGGCTGAAGGTGGCATCACGAATGCTACGGTGAAGCCTTTGGACTGTCTCTTGGTGGAGTTTTGCCGCAAGAATAATGTGCGCGCAGTGGTGCGCGGTTTGCGTGCTTACAGCGATTTCGAATACGAATTTCAGATGGCGTTGACGAATCGTCAGTTGGCACCAGAGGTGGAAACGCTCTTCTTGATGCCGAATGAAGAGCATAGCTATGTGACGGCTTCGACGGTGCGCGAAGTGGCACGTTATGGTGGGGATACCACGCATTTTGTGCCGGCGTGCGTGCAGCGTCACTTGCAGGAATATCTTGCGGCACATCCAGAACAACGCATTCAAGGAGCATCTGTTGGAAACACCGGCGCGTTTGATCGTTGATCTCGGCCGTTTGGACGAGGGGCGCTACGAGCACTTAAAGGGTGCTCTAGACCGTGTTTTCCTAGAGGTGGACGACCTTGAGCAGATTCATCCCGAGGGGGATGTAGAGTATGATTTACAGTGCGAACGCTTAGGCGACGAGCTTTTGGTTCGCGGAACATTACAGCTCGCTTGCGCGTGCATTTGCAGCCGATGCGGGCAGACATACCACACGAAATTCTCGGAAAAAGCCTTTTGCGAGACCTTCGAAATTGCCGGAACTGAGATATTAGACTTGACGGAATCCGTGCGAGAAGGTATTATACTTGTTCTTCCTTCGTATCCGATTTGCAAGGAAGACTGCAAAGGCATCTGCTTTCATTGTGGCCAAGACCTCAATGCAGGCGCGTGTAGTTGCGCGAAAGGAGAGGGCAATTCTCCTTGGGACGCACTGGACGGAATGATGTCCTAAGGCATAATAGCGAGAAGCTTACAGAAAGAAAGAGAGTCATAAAATGGCAGTTCCTAAACGCAAAAAGTCCAAAATGCGCGTTCGTCAGCGTCGTGCTCAGATCAAGGCCGCAATTCCTGGTACCGTGACCTGCGAATGTGGCGCAGTCCGCTTGGCGCACCGCGCTTGCCCTGAATGCGGCAAGTATGACGGCCGTCAGGTGTTGACGGTTGAGGAATAAGCAAAAACCACCGCTTCAGTAGCGGCACTGCAAAGGGAGGCTCACAATGCGGATTGCACTTGATGCCATGGGCGGCGATAATGCGCCGTTTGAGATTGTCTGGGGTGGCGCTTTAGCTGCATCCAAGACTGAGGATGACATTGTGCTCGTTGGTGATGAAGCAGCAATTCGTAAGGCATTGCGTCATCGTCATCCCAAAATCCGTCCGCTTCCCGATGTAGAAGCGCTATTGAAGTCTGGGCGTCTTTCGATCGTTCATACCGATGAATCCATCGCGATGGACGATGCGCCCGCGGCAGCTGTACGTCGCAAAAAGAATTGTTCAATCAATATTTGCATGCGTATGGTGAAGGAAGGTACTGCCGATGCTGCTGTCTCCGCTGGTAACTCTGGCGCGATGGCAGCATCCGCACTCTTCATCCTCGGCCGCATTAAAGGCGTAGCACGCCCCGCAATCGCAACCGTGTTGCCGACTGCAGATGCAGATCGTCCGCTCCTCCTTTTGGATGCGGGTGCCAACACTGACTGCGATCATGAGTGGTTGCGCGAATTCGCTGTGATGGGTGACGTTTACAGCCGTTTGGTGTTGGGCCGTGAAAAGCCCGAAGTCGGTTTGATGAGCATCGGTACGGAAGACTGCAAGGGTAATGAATTGACCAAGCAGGCTTTCCCGATTTTGCGCAACTATACGCCGAGCATCACCTTTAAGGGCAATGTAGAAGGTCACGACGTCTTTGAAGGCAAAACCGACGTTATCGTCTGCGATGGCTTCATTGGCAACGTCATCCTCAAGACTGCTGAAAGTGCTTGCCACGCCATGGGCGGTTGGCTCAAGCGCATCATCAAGTCTCGCCTGATGTACAAGATTGCAGCAATTCTCCTCATCCCCGCGCTCAAGAAGTTCAAGCAGCAGATGGATCCTGAAGTCTATGGTGGCGCACCGCTTTTGGGCGTGCCCGGTGCCGTAATCATTACGCACGGCTCCTCCACCTACAAGGCCATCTTCTACGCTTGCCGTGCAGGCTCGCGAGCAGCAGCACACAACGTCTCTAAGGAAATCGCAGACCATATTGCAGAACTTCCAGAGATCCCTCTTGAAGACGAATTAGAGCAAGCCGTCTGCGCAAAAACAGAATAATTTGCGCAAAAGCGGAAATCTGGTTGCAAGATTTTCTGAAAAACGCTAAACTATGCGTTAGTTCTAAGAAAGGACCGAATATGTTGAATTGTTTCTTTGCTGGTCAAGGCGCTCAATTCCCTGGCATGGGTAAGGACCTTGCTGAAAACGATCCCGAAATCATGGCCCTCTTTGACAAGGCCAATGAAGTGCTCGGTTTCGATTTGAAGACCATTTGCTTTGAAGGCCCCGCAGAAGCGTTGACCAAGTCTGACGTCTGCCAGCCCGCAATCTTCACCGTCTCTATGGCCTGCTACACCGCATTCCGTAAGCAGTGCCCCGATGCACCCGCCGCTGCAATGGCTGGTCTCTCCCTCGGTGAATGGACCGCACTCTGCGCCGCAGGCGTGCTCGATTTCGAAACCACCCTCAAAGTGCTCCAGGCACGTGGTAAGTACATGCAGGAAGCTTGCGAAGCTAAGCCCTCCGGCATGATTTCCATCATGGGCGCATCCCCTGAACAGCTCAAGGAAATCTGCGAAGGTTCTGGTTGCACCGTTTCCAACATCAACTCTGACGCACAGCAGGTAATCTCCGGCACCCACGAAGCCGTGGCTAAGGCCGCAGAAATCGCTACCGCTGCAGGCGTGAAGAACGTGGTCCTCCAGGTCGCTGGTGCATTCCACTCCCCCTTCATGACCCCCGCACGCGAAAAGCTCGCTGAATTCGTCAAGGATATCACTTTCAACAAGCCTGCAGTGCCCGTGCTCTCCAACGCTACCGGCACCTTCCACGCAGAAGATGGCGAAGCAATCAAGGCTGCAATGCTCACGCAGGTCGACAGCCCCGTGCACTTCTCTGACTGCGTCAAGGCAGTCATGCCCAACGGCGGCATCTTCGCAGAATTCGGCCCTGGTAAGGTCCTCTCTGGTCTCATTCGCCGCATTGACAAGGCAAATGCAGTGACCAACGTTCAGGATACCGCATCGCTCACCGCGACCGTCACCAAGGTTAACGCCTAATTTCTAACACCAAAGGAGATTAACAATGTACGATTTCACTGGTAAAGTTGCCCTCGTCACTGGTGCAGGTGGCGGTATCGGTTTGGCCACTGCTAAGGCATTCGCAGAATGCGGTGCAGACGTGGCAATCTTGGACTTCAACCCCGCTTTGCTCGAAACCGCAAAGCCTGAAGTTGAAAAGTATGGCCACAAGGTGATCACCATTCAGTGCGACGTTTCCAAGGCTGATCAGGTTGAAGCTGCAGTCAAGCAGACCGTCGACGCATTCGGTCGCCTCGATATCCTCGTCAACAACGCTGGTATCACCCGCGACAACCTCCTTCTCCGCATGGATGAAGCAGAATGGGATGCCGTGATGATGACCAACCTCAAGTCCGTCTTCTTGTTCTCCAAGGCCGTTGTTCGCCCCATGGGTAAGAACAAGGGCGCTGACGGCAAGCCTTGCGGCGGTTGCATCGTCAATACCGCATCCGTCATCGGCCTCTTCGGTAACGTTGGCCAGGCTAACTACGGCGCAGCTAAGGCTGGCGTGATCAACTTCACCAAGACCTTCTCCAAGGAATACGGTAAGAAGAAGATCCGCTGCAACGCAGTTGCTCCCGGCTTCATCAAGACCAAGATGACCGAAGTGCTCTCCGACGAAGCTAAGGCCAAGATGGCTGCAATGATTCCTCTCCAGGAACTCGGCGAAGCAGAAGACGTGGCAAAGGCCATCCGCTTCCTCGCTTCCGACGAAGCTTCTTACATCACCGGTCAGACCCTCGCAGTCAGCGGCGGTATGGCATTCTAAACCCTTTTTTCACAACCTCGTGTCCTGGCGCGTGCTGGGACACCTTAAACAACCCAAGGAGTACATAACATGTCCCTCGAACAGAAAATCACTGACATCATCGTCGATCAGCTTGGTGTGGACGCCGCTCAGGTCGTTCCTGAAGCATCCTTCATCGATGACCTCAACGCTGACTCCCTCGACCAGGTCGAATTGATCATGGCATTCGAAGAAGAATTCGGCGCAGAAATCCCGGACGAAGACGCAGAAAAGCTCACCACCGTTGGCGCTGTGATTTCGTACCTCACCGAAAAGGGCATCACCGCTGAATAAGCGATGGTACTCAAAGTACGGTAAAGAGATAAAGCCGCATCCTCGGATGCGGCTCTCTTTTTACCTAAATGCGATGAGTTTTATTTATTAAAATGGCATTGAGTCTTTAAAAGAAGGGGTGCATAGTTTTTGAAAAGACGTTTTTAAAAGGATTGGCATTTAGTATAGTTTAGAGACATTTGAAAGGGATAAACGTGTTATAGAGGAGCGCAAAGGCTTTGAGAAAGGAATTTTGAACCTTTTAAAGCGTATTTTAAGGCCTCCCAAAGTAAGTAGTCAAATAAGGTCGTGAGGGAGTTTCTTTTCTTGAGTTAAGTGAGCCGGGAGCGGCTCACATGCCAGACCAGGAGGGGTGAAGACTTAGGGCTTGACAAGTCTACTGCTTTTGTGATGTAATAGACGTGTATTTCGTGAGCACCCCATTAAGACTATGTCTGAGGGCTTAATGGTGTAGGGATGTCGGAAGTAACAGGTGCAGGTTCGCCTGCAAGTGCGAAATGGTCGCAAGACTGCCCGAAAAGTCGTCCATTAGAAAGTCGCATCTTCACCTCACGTTCTCTATTTGACCGCCTCTTGCTTTGTAAGAGGCGGTCTTTTTTATGGCTTCATACGCAGTCACGACATAAAAATTATCCTTCTGCTTTTTAAGAGAAACCATATATGAACCATAGACGACCACATACGCGCCGACCTCTTGTTCGTCAGCATAATACTTGCCATACGCGAGGATTTCAGGGACTCTTTGAGCATTTTCTGCACCGTGCTTCTTGATGATTTTAGCGAATCCGTAGCCGTTTTCATAGTTCATCGCTTCAGAGCCTTCACGACCCCATACGAAGTCAATTTGGCCGAGTTTTCGAGAGACCATGGCACCTTCAATATCCTGATGGTCATCCAAAATCTGCTTCAAAGCCGCTTCGCCACGGGTGTGGTTGGCCTTTTGATACTCAGCCTTTTTCATATCTTTCGTAGGCTTGTCAGGGAGAGTGGCCTTAGACGTGGGCTGTTGCGTTGTTGGTTGAGTAGTCTTAGGCTGAGGATTACCATGGATGCGACACTCGCTTGGATTCTTTGCACGGCATTCATTACCTTCTGGTTTGGCTTTTTCTGCCTTATTTTCGACCACATCCACGCCCTCGGTCACGGTCTCGCCGTAGGCTTCGGCGAGAGGATTTATGAAAAGGAGATAAAAACGAAGTGGCAACGGGGGGCCGTTGCCACTTTGTTGAGTCAGTATGTCCCGTAGGCTTACTTGGCCTTGAAGGAGTCCTTCAAGGTGACGGTGCGGTTGAAGACGGGTGCGCCAGGCTTAGAGGCGTGGCAGTCAGGGGTGAAGTAACCCACGCGTTCGAACTGATAGTGTTCGCCAGGAACAGCGTCAGCGAGGAGGGGTTCAACGTAACCCGTGATGGTCTTCATGCTTTCGGGTGCGAGAGCGTCCAAGAAATTACCGCTGGGGCATGCCATGGGGTCTTCCATCGCGAAGAGGCGATCGTAGAGGCGCACTTCAACGTTCTTCGCGTATTTAGCGCTAACCCAGTGAATGGTGCCCTTCACCTTGCGACCATCAGAGGGATTGCCGCCCTTGCTATTGGGGTCATAGGTGCCGTGGATTTCGGTGACATTGCCCGCTTCATCCTTAACGATGTGGGTGCAAGTGAAGAGGCAGAGGCCGCGCAAACGGACTTCGTTACCTACCGTCACGCGGAAGAACTTCTTAATCGGCACTTCCATGAAGTCATCGCGATCAATCCAGAGTTCGCGTCCTGCGTGGAGCGTACGCTTGCCAGCGGTTTCGTCTTCGGGATTGTTGGGCACTTCTGCGGTGAGTTCAGCGTCTTCAGGGAGGTTGTCAATGATGAGCTTAACCGGATTCAAGACGGCCATGCGGCGCGTCGCAATGCGGTTGAGGTCGTCACGAACACACCATTCAAGCAACGCAAGATCGGTGAGGGATTTGTACTTGGAGATACCCGTGCGTTCGCAGAGGTCACGAATGGCGGCTGCGGTGTAGCCGCGACGGCGCATCCCTGCCACGGTGGGCATACGCGGGTCATCCCAACCGTCCACATGGCCTTCTTCAACCAACTGACGGAGGAGGCGCTTGCTCATCACAGTATAGGTGAGGTTCAAGCGGGAGAACTCGCGCTGCTGCGGACGGATGGTCTTGCCATCGCGCACAACGAGGCGGCCCTGTTCTGCGAGGCGGTCAATGACCCAATCATAGAGCGGACGATGGACTTCGAATTCCAAGGTGCACATGGAGTGCGTCACACCTTCAAGAGCGTCTTCAATGGGGTGTGCGAAGTCGTACATGGGATAGCAGTGCCAAGTGTCGCCCGTGTGATAGTGGGGCTGATTGACAATGCGGTAAATCACAGGGTCGCGGAAGTGGATATTGGGCGAGGCCATATCAATCTTAGCGCGCAAGCAGTGAGAACCTTCGGCAAACTCGCCCGTGCGCATACGACGGAAGAGGTCAAGGTTTTCTTCCACGGAGCGTTCGCGATAGGGAGAGGGCTTGCCAGGTTCCTGCGGAATGCCACGATAGGCTTTCCATTCTTCCTGAGAGAGTTCGCAAACGTAGGCCTGTCCGCGACGGATGAGCTCTTCTGCGATATCCCACATGGTGTCGAACATATCGCAAGCGTAGAAGAACTTGTCCCAGCTGTAACCGAGCCAAGAGATGTCCTTCTTCAACTGTTCTACGAATTCGTCGGTTTCCTTGGAGGGATTGGTATCGTCCATACGCAAGTGGCACTTGCCGTTGAAGAGGCGTGCCATGCCGAAGTCTACCCACACAGCCTTAGCGTGGCCGATGTGAATCCAACCATTCGGTTCGGGCGGGAAACGGGTCACTACCGTGCCGTCGTTTTTGCCTGCGGCAAGGTCTTCTTCAATCCACTGACGCAAAAAGTGACGTGCGGTATCCGACTCGGTAACAGGGGTCGCTGACGCTTTTTCTTCCATAATTAATGCATCCTTAAAAAATAAATCCGCATAAGTATACCAAATTTAATTCGAATTGGCGTATTGTGATATACTGTTAGTATGAAGTTTTCACTTTCAACTTCCTATTTCGCTGGACGCCGTTACACGCCTGAACAAATCGCTGATCAAACAGCGGCTTTGGGCTTTGCAGCGGTGGAATTGGGTTATTTCACTCGTGATGTTGAATTAGACGCGTGGGCGAGTGCGCTTTTGGCAACGGGTTTAACGGTGTCAAGCGTGCATGCGTTTTGCCCAATGCCGCTGAGCATGCCGCAGTTGGGGCCAGAGGTGTTTAGCTTGGCGTCGCCTGATGCAGATGAACGCCAAGCCGCGATTCAGGCGATGCTGCGCACCCTTGATGCGGCGGCGCGCTTTGAGGCGCGTGCGGTGGTTACGCATGGTGGACGCGTGGATCTGCGTGAACCTGGGCGTTTCTTTGGAAGTCGGCCGTATCGTTCGCAACTTTCTCGGGCGCTTGAGCTCTTGGGCGCGCCAGATATGGCGCTTGTGGAACGCGAACGCGCTTATCGTGAAGCGGCGGCACCGCAGTGGGTGGATGCGATTTCATTTTCTTTGGATGCGCTTTTGCCGCGTTTTGAAGATGCGGGGATTGCGCTTGCGTTTGAGAATCTGCCAGGCTTGGAGGCCTTTCCTGATCCTGCAGAATGCGCATTTTTGCGCGAACGTTTCCCCACGCCTGCTTTGGCCGCATGGTATGACATTGGTCATGGCGAACGCAAGGCGCGTACGGGCGATTGGCCCGTGGCTGAAACGTTGCAATTAACGCTTGAATTTACGGTGGGTACACACATTCACGATGTGCGTGGCGTGGAGGAAGATCACTGCGCGCCAGGCGAGGGAGACGTTGACTTCCAAGCCCTTTTGCCCTTGTTACAGAAACCTGAGTTGATTCGCGTGTTTGAACCTTCTCCGCAAGTAGAGCCTGCGGCATTACGTGAAGGTTTGGCGCGCATGAACACTCTTTTAGGAGATTAAGATGAAGAGCCTTTGTTTGTTTGCTGTTTTGATGAGCGCAACTGTTTTCGCAACGCCTGCTCAGGATGAAGATTTGACGCGTTATTTGCAAGAATGCCGCGAAGTGGCGATGGATGCAGCGTATGATGCAAAGGACTTGGTGCGTTCGTCTTTGACTTCGCAGGAGTTTAAGAAGACCTTTGAAGTGCGTTTTGCTGATGCGCAGTATGTGAGCTACTACGCCGAATGCTTTTCCTACACGGGGGGTGCGCACGGCATGACAACCACTACGGTGGGCACGCTCAATCGTAAAACGGGGCAAAAGGTGAGCGTGAAAGAACTCGTGCCAGCGGAAAAGATGTCCGCACTCCAGCAGGCTCTTCGTGAAGGCGCAATTCAACAGCTCGGTGGCGCAGAACATCTTCAGGGTGAAGTCAAGGTGATTGAGAATTTTTACATCGCAGCCGATGGCCTTCACTTCGTGTATAACCCCTACGAAATCGCCTGCTATGCCAAGGGTCGAGTAGAGGTGGTCGTCAACCTTAAAAAGCTCGGTTTGTAAAACATACTTCAATCGCTAAAAGCGCGTTTTGAGAGGGGCATTTCTCCTCATTTCCAAAACAAGCCTTTTTCAACTTCAAAACAAGCCTTTTTGGAATTGAAAAAGGGTTCTTTTAAGAAGCAAAACAAGCCTTTTTCAAAAAGCCCTCTTTTTGGCCCTTTTCGCGGGGTACTTGAGAGGTGCTTTTTGTATTACCTATAGGTAGAAAAGGTGCGAAAATGATTTGAAAAAACGGGGCGTGTGTGGTAGCATACACGTATTATGAAAACTGTATCTTTTCTTTCTTTGATGGCTGCCTTGCTCGCATCGTCCGTAATGGCAAATAATGCGCAGCAGCAGGTGGTTCCGTTGCAGCAAATTGCTGATACGTTGAATGTGGCCGCGCGCGTTGAAGGCGACCAGTTTAAGGTGCCCGTCCTCAAGGATGTGGATATTCGCTTTTTGGGTGCAGACTATGAACAGCTCATCACGCCGGAAGGCAACGTCTTAAAGCCGTTGACCGACACCCGCGTGAAGGTAAGCTTCACGGTGTGCCGTGGTGGCGAAACCGCAGTTTCGCGCGATTACGAAGTGGTGGTGCCGGGTCAAGTGACACCCGCACAGGACGCCAATCCGCGTCCGCTCGTCTTCCCTGAATTGTTGAACTGGGCAGGCGGCACTGGCGCTTACACCCTGGGCGATACTGTGGTTTTGAGCGGTGCTACGCCTGAAATGGCAAAGCAGTTGACCGCAGAAATGCGCCATCTCTTGTGCTGCAAAGTGGTCTCCCGCTGCACGGCAAGCACGCCGTGGTGGTAGTTCTGG
>JAZRAG010000075.1:0-90769 GCA_045634445.1 Candidatus Spyradenecus sp.
CTACGATCCGACTTCTTTATCGTAAACAGCGCAGAAGGCATTGGTGTAGGAGCCTTGTTGAGCAGGAAAGGCGTAGAACTGTTGAATGGCACTTCCTGCGATGGCAACGCACCCCACCATGTATTTTTCGGGGGTGTAGCGGTTGTAGAGTGTGCCTTCCTCCCATTTGCCATAACGATTGAAGCTCTCTTGATTCCAGTGGTCGAGTTCGCCTTCCCAGCGCGGATCAAGGACGTAGAGGGGGTGGGGTGTAGGCGAGAGGTGTTGACGGACGCGCAGGGTGTCCCAAGCGGGGTGGTCGTCTGCTGCGGTGGTCTGCAAGCGCACTTCAACGTCGGCTTTAAGGTGGTTGAGCGTGGGATGTGTGGGGCTGATGCGGCCACGTGGCAAGGCGGCCACAATGGGCGTAAGGCGCGTATCTGCGGCGATGAGGAGGGCGCCACCCGAGGGGTAGTGAACCTTGCGTAAGAGGAGCGTGCCAGTGGTCGTCGTGATGTCGCTGACGGTGGGCTCTCCATTTGCTTTAAGGATGTGGGGATTGGCGCGCAGCCATTGGGCGGCGACTGTGCGCGTTTCGGCTTCCGTCACGGGGCGCGCGGAGAGCAAGGTCGCGAAGAGGGCGATAAAAAGGGTCAAGAGGGAGAGGCGCATGGGGCGTCGGGTCCTTTCGATGATCGCGGAAAAAGGAACGAATTCGTGGATATTATAGCGGAAGTGCGCGTGGTGTGCTTATTAAAAAGAGACGCGTCTTTCTCAGGTGTAACCTCAAGCAATAAATGACGCAGGAACAATAAATAATAGGTTTACGCTTGCGAAGTGGGGGCGCTTGTGCTAATCTTCCTAGTATGAAGCGGTTTCGATTTTTTATTGGTGCTATCTTAGCAATGGTAACGATGATGCCTTTGTGTGCGCAGTCGTCTAAAGAGGCTGTAGGCGCATTGGAGGCGGCATTGAAGAAGGCTGATTACGCCTTTACACCGGCGGTGCGTCAGGCTTATTTGGACTACTATGAAGCGGTTACGCGTGAAAAGTATGGCCCAAATAAGATTAATGAAACGACGTGGAAGTGGTTGAAGCAACGTCCGCAGATTTTAAGCGCGGCGGCAGCAGCAGAGTTTCCTGCGAATCCAAATGTGATTTTAAATTTCCAGCGCATCGGCTTGGCTTTAGGCCCTGTGCAATTGGAAAAGTGGCGTCAATTGGCGCTGGCATATGCGATTCGCTATCGTCATGAGCTCTTCCCCATTGACCGCGTGGATGAGGCGTGGGATCCCCAGCGCTTGGAACGTCTGGTTTCGGAAAAACGCAAGAGTCGCGGTGGCGATTTTGCATTGTTGGAAGACGATGATTTCCCAAAGGTTTCGGAGGAAGAAAAGCGCTTAGGCGAGTGGATCGCAGGCCCGCAGTCGTTGATTTCAACGCGCCCGCCGATGACGATCCCGGAATTGATGGATATGCCTGTGCATGAAATCAATATGATGACGCGCAAGAAGCCTGATGATCCACCGATGATTACGAAGTTTCCGGATTGGAATAACGTGGCGATTGGCGGGAAGATTTATCCGCCTTATGTGGATTGTACCCCTACGCCGCAACGCGCTATCTTGATGAAGATTTTCCGTAATCCGCGTATTCCGGCGAAGACGAATCGCCCGAATTTCCGCATGGAACAGTCGGAATGGCCCATCTTGGTCTATGCCGCTGACTTGGCGCAGATTGATGAAACGAGCTTCATTTTCAACTATTTCGTCACGAATAAAGAGGTGCCAGCCTTGGGCTTAGGTCAGAAGCAGACGGCTTCTGGTCAGGCTGATATGACGCCGAGCGACCCGAACTTCAAGTTCGCGCGCAGTAACTGGCACCCCGATAAGATGATTCGCGTGTACAATGGCATCAAGAAAGACCAGGGTGGACGTTCGTGGGCATGGGGCCTCAACGCTGTGAATGTGGCCGCTACGGCCGTTGCAGCGCCGCCAGATGGTAAATTCTATTACATGGGTGGGAAGGGGAATTACACCTACTACATGACCTGCGCAGACAATAGCTTTACGGGTGAAGGCTCCTCGGCAGATTGGTATTTGGCGCCCTTGCGCAGTTGTGACGATAATCGCCCCACGGGTGGCGCGCACAATTACAAAGGCGGCTCAGGCGTGCATCACCGCCACTTTATGGGGCTATCAACGACGGTGAACCAAGGCCTCACAGAGTACGAAGATGCTGCGATGGCGATGTGGACGATTGACCTCTTGAATCTCTCGAATAATCGTCGCGCCTCGGTGTTGGAAAGCGTCTATCGTCAGAATCCATTGAATGAAGAACTGATGTATCGCCTTGCAGCAGAATATCGCCGTTCACAAGATGCAAAGGCCACGATTAAGATGTTGAATGCCGCGCGCGCTTATGCCGCGACAGGCCTCAAACTGCCCGTTTCGCCCGCTGGTGCGAAGACGGCACGTGGTAACATCGCCAAGATTATGAAGGGCGAAGCTACCTATCAAGGCGTGCCAGTGGTGCACGTGAATCAGTCGCCGTGGTTCTTCTTGACCTGTGCAGATATTTCGATTCAATTCTTGCGCGACACGAATGGTCAAGGAAAAGAATTCTTCCGCGAAGAAGTGGAATATCTGCGTAAAGCCGCGAATGGTTGCGGTGATAAGCCCATTCAGCGCGCGATTCAAACCCTCGCAGAACTCGTGCAGTAAGTAGACCAGTAGAACGGTTTATGGCAGGCCTCCTACAGTATCAGGAGGCGCGAATGTGAGTCCTTTTCCTCAGGAGGTGGCGATGAAAAAGCGTCTTTTAGCATTAGGTTTCTCCCTTTGGGCGGTGCTTGGTGGGGCAACACCCCCGGCCGAAGTGGTGGTGGAGCCTTTGTGTAAGGCTACCGTGGCATGGAATCAGACGGGCGCGCTAAACGAAAAGATTCACTACAATCGCAATTATCCCTGTGGGTGTGACATGCTCGCGTGGGGGCAAGTGCTCACCTATCATGGCCTTATGCATGGTGCGCCTGATGCTTCGTGGAAGCCAACCTCTGAAACATGGACAGTGATGTTGTTTAAGAGCTTAAATGATTGGCCGCCAACGGAAGAAGCGCGCACCACCTCTGGGCAGACTTACAATTGGGCAGATGTGCGTGACCAAGGGCCAGATGCGAGCCAATTGATGTATGACCTTGGCGTTTTAGGACGCGCTGCGTATCGTCCAGGTTTAACGAGTGGCACTTTGTCGCGTAAGGATATCAAGCGCTATTTCGGCTACAAGGGGCAGGGGTGGCTCTACACGAGCCCGCATTATCACGTAGATGTCAATCAAGCCGCGCAGCGTGAACCGAATTGGAAGGAAATGATCGTGCAGCAAGTGCGTGCTTCATTGCACGCAGGGGCGCCCCTTGTGGTGAGTTTGATGACCTCCACGGGTGGGCACATGGTGATTTGCGATGGGTATGGTTATGCAGCGGATGGAACGCGTTGGTATCACTTCCATTATGGTTGGGGGAGTGAGAGCGGTCGCTGGTATCCTGAATCGTGGTGGTGGAATGTTGGCGGCACAGATAAACTTCAAACGGTGAATATTAATGTGCATCCAGAGGACCTAGGCTGCGTATTGGCTGGGCGCATCACCGCAGCAGGAAAGCCGCTTAAAGATGTAGCCGTGACTTTGCAGACGGGCGCAATGGTAAAGACCGACGCGACAGGAAGTTATTGCTTTACTGGTCTGCAACCCTCTACAATCTACACGCTCACAACCGCAATTGCAGATTATGAACCCGCGGTCGCAACCGTTAAGACTGGCTTTTGGCGTGATGACGCATTACGCGGCCAGGCACAGACCGATTGGGAAAATACGCATGGTAAGAACAATCCTTATCATGTACCCCTTGCAGGTGGTAATGTGACCTATGATTTCAATTTGAAGCGCACGAGTCTTTACATTACCTCAACTGGGACAGGGCAAGGAACAACGTGGAAAGACGCTGCGCCATTGACCGCTGACACCCTCAATAAGGCAAAAGCGGGGCAGACCATGCGGGTGGCTTCTGGGACTTACACCTTGACTAGCACGCTTACCATTCCCGCAGGCATTGTCCTTGAAGGCGGGTGCATTTTCGGCACCGCCGCTCGAAATGTCTATAGCGAACCCACAACGTTGCGTTTGCAGACGGACGCAGATGTGTCGTTGTTACGCTTAGGCGAGGGCGCTATTGTGGATGGATTTATCTTTGAAGTAAAGCAAGGCAATTGCGCCACGGTTGACGGTGGCACGGTGAAGAACTGCATCTTTGCCGAATCGTGTGAAGTGATTGCAAACGCCGCCACCTTGCAGTGTTGTGTCGCGCGGAATCACTCTGCCACGCAGTCAGGATGTACGTTGATCCACTGTACGTTTGCAGGCGATGTGCCAGCAGGTAAAGGCGGTGGCACGGTGGCAGGGTGTCGCGCCTCTTCCACGAGTGATTTCCCACCCGAAGGATTGAGGGGTACGTGCACCTGCGGTTTATGCCCCGAAACCGGCTTGAATGGACGCCCTCTGCTGAAGACACCAGGCGCACTCGCGAAGTCCGCAGTCGGCTACACCCTTTCCGTATCGTAAAAAGCAACGCGAAAACATTAAGAATCTGCGTTTAAGATGCCCCCTCAGGGCGTCTTTTGCTTTGTATTATCAATGATTTAAAAAGTCTGCTTGCCAGATGACCCAAAACTGCGGTATAATAGTGTCCGTTTTAGCGCCCGTTGTGGCGGAAGCGTGAGTGCGCGGCCAAGCCATTGGGACCAACTTAAACATTGAATAACATCGGAGAAGCAACATGAGCTGCTGCTGCCTTGAAAAGATCACCAATCCTGAGTTGAAGGCATGGGTGAAGGAATTCGCTGAACACGCCACCCCTGATAATATCGTCGTTTGTAACGGTTCTCAGGAAGAATACGACGCTCTCGCAGCGCAAGAAGTCGCTCGCGGTGCATGGATTAAGTTGAACGAAGAAAAGCGCCCTGGCTGCTTCCTCGTTCGCTCTCACGAATCCGACGTGGCCCGCGTGGAAGGCCGCACCTACATCTGCTGCAAGAACAAGGATGATGCAGGTCCGACCAATAACTGGATGGATCCTGTTGAAATGAAGAAGATCATGTGGGAACTCTACAAGGGCTGCATGAAGGGTCGTACCCTCTATGTGATCCCTTACTCCATGGGCCCCATCGGTTCTCCTCTCTCCAAGCTCGGTGTCGAACTCACCGACTCTGCATACGTCGTTTGTAACATGCGCATCATGACCCGTATGGGCGATGCAGCACTCGACCTCATCAACAAGGGTGCTGAATTCGTGAAGTGCTACCACTCCGTGGGTGCTCCTCTCGAACCCGGCCAGGAAGACGTCGCATGGCCTTGCGCTCCGATGGAAAAGAAGTACATCACTCAGTTCACCGACCCCGGTGAAGAAGCAATCTGGTCCTTCGGTTCCGGTTACGGCGGTAACGCTCTCCTCGGTAAGAAGTGCTTCGCTCTCCGTATCGCTTCCGCTCTCGCTAAGAAGGAAGGCTGGATGGCTGAACACATGCTCATCTTGAAGCTTACCAGCCCCGAAAACAAGAGCTACTTCGTGACCGCTGCATTCCCGTCCGCTTGCGGTAAGACCAACCTCGCCATGATGCTCCCCACGCTCCCCGGCTGGAAGGTTGAAACCTGCGGTGACGATATCGCATGGATCCACGCTGACAAGAACACTGGTAAGCTCCACGCTATCAACCCTGAAAACGGCTTCTTCGGCGTTGCTCCCGGTACCTCCAAGGTTTCCAACCCCAACGCTCTCGAAGCTTGCCGCGCTAACACCATCTTCACCAACGTGGTGCTCACCGACGACGGCGACATCTGGTGGGAAGACATGGGCGTGCCCGCTCCTGCACACGGTATCGACTGGAAGGGCAATGACTGCTACGCTTCCAAGGAAAAGCCCAACAAGATGGTCGCTAATGCTGACGGCACCGGCGAATTCATCAAGGCTGCTCACCCGAACTCTCGCTTCACCGCTCCTGCAGAACAGTGCCCTGTGATCGCTAAGGAATGGGAAGACCCTGCAGGCGTTCCTGTTGACGCTATCCTCTTCGGCGGCCGTCGCCCCTCCACCATTCCTTTGGTGAACATGGCTACCGACTGGGCTCACGGCGTGTACATGGGCTCCGCTGCTGGTTCCGAAGTGACCGCTGCTGTGATCTCCGACCAGATTGGTCAGGTCCGCCGCGACCCCATGGCAATGTTGCCCTTCTGCGGTTACAACATGGCTGACTACTTCGGTCACTGGCTCGCAATGGCTGACAAGGTTGACGCTGACAAGCTCCCGAAGGTGTTCTTCGTGAACTGGTTCCGCAAGGATGCTGATGGCAACTTCATGTGGCCTGGCTTCGGCGACAACAGCCGCGTCCTCAAGTGGGTCTGCGAAGCAATCGAAGGTAAGGCTTCCACCAAGGTTACGCCTATCGGTATCATGCCTACCGACGATGCAATCGACTTGGAAGGTTGCGAAACCACTCCTGAAACCCTCAAGGAACTTCTCACCGTCGATGTCGAAGGTTGGAAGAAGGAAGTTGCTGGCGTTAAGGAATCTTGGGAAAAGTTCGGCGATCGTATCCCCGCCGCTCTCACCGCCAAGCTCGCAGAAATCACCGAAGCTCTCAACAAGTAAGAGAATCGTTGATTCACAGAAAGGAGGCATCCGAAAGGGTGCCTCTTTTTTTTGGTTTCTATCACCCTTGTTGAGGGTGAATTTAGAAAAGTCTTTCAAAAGGTTTATTTTTGTTTTCGAAAGAGATTGTTTGAAGAGCGCTTTTAGGGCGGTTTGGAGGGTCTTTTTATCACGGTTGAGATTTGTGTATCAGAGAACGCAAGGGAGAAAGTGGCTAAGATTACAAGATGCTTTTTGATGGAGTTTGCTATACTGAAGGTATCGATTAACGCTCATTGTGAAAGGAGTTCTTGATGAAATCGTTCTTGAAAACAGTGATGGTATTAGGTTTGGCAGCACTTGCAGCAATGCCCGTAATGGCAGATAATGATGACATTCGTTTGCCTACGCCTGAGAAGACGGGTGGAATGCCGCTCTTGGATGCGTTAAGTGCTCGTAAGTCAAGCCGTCGTACGCAGGGTGAAAAGCCTACGTTACAGCAGATTTCGAATGTTTTGTGGGCTGCAAATGGCGTTACGCGTCCCGATGGAAAGCGCACGGCGCCTTCTGCGATGAATCGCCAAGAAGTGGAAATCGCCGTTTTGACAGCAGATGGACTCTATGAGTGGGATGAAGATGACAACACCTTAGAGCTTCAGCAAACGCGTGAAAACCTTGATGATCAGCGCGCAGGCGCGTCAATGATGTTGATCTTCTCCTTTGATAAGGATGAACAACCGCCAGCCTATGCGCAGGTAGACTGCGGCTTTATTGGTCAGAATGTCTACTTGTACTGCACGTCACAGAAGTGGGACTGCGTCTTTTTGGGGTCAATTGACCGTCAGAAGCTCGCGCGCGCTTTGGATTGCGATGCAGATGAAGTGCTTTACGGCATGCGCATTGGCGTTCGTTAAGCGCGGTGTAAAACGCGTTTAACTCGCGATTAAGAGGTTTTTGTGCCTTCGTTCAGCTCACCTTGTTTTTACAAGATGGGCTGAATTTGCTTAACGGGCAAGATTATGCGATAATATACGCGTATTGAGGATGTTAGAGCACTATTTTGAAAATGAAGTCAATGAGGCGCCAGCGGATTTTCGCCTGGCTTCGCCTTTTGCACCAACAGGAGACCAGCCAGAGGCGATAGATGCCTTGGTTGAGGGGTTTGAAAAAGGTGCGCGACGTGCCATTCTGCGAGGGGTTACGGGAAGTGGTAAAACCTTCACAATGGCGAATATCATTTCACGCTTTAAACGCCCGACGCTCGTCATTTCGCACAATAAGACGTTGGCTGCGCAGTTGTATGCAGAATTAAAGGCCTTTTTCCCTGATAACGCGGTGGAGTACTTCATCTCCTATTACGACTATTATCAGCCAGAAGCCTATTTGCCGCAGACTGATACTTACATTGAAAAAGACGCAAGTATCAACGAGGATTTGGAGCGTTTTCGCTTAGCCGCATCGCATAGCCTTTTGGGGCGTAAAGATGTCATTATTGTGGCATCGGTGTCGTGTATTTATGGTTTGGTTTCGCCAGAAGATTACCGAGGACTGATGATTTCGTTGCGCCCAGGGATGGAATTGCCGCGCGATGAACTCCTTGCGCAATTGACGGAAATTCAATACCAACGCAATGACTTTGAACCGCGTCCAGGTGTTTTTCGTGTGCGTGGGGATGTGGTGGATATTTTCCCCTCATATGCTACGGAAGGTATCCGTGTGAACTACTTTGGCGACGAGATTGAGTCGTTGCAGAGTTTCAATGCGACAACAGGAAAGGTGACGGGCGCTTTGCCCTCGTGCCTTCTTTCGCCCGCAAAGCAATTTGTGATGCCGCGGTCGCAGTTGATGGATGGCGTTGAGCGTATTAAAGCAGAGCTTAAAGAACGGCTAACGGAGCTTTCTGCGCATGGGAAACTCTTAGAAGAGCAGCGTCTGCGTCAACGCACAGAATACGATTTGGCGATGTTGGCAGAGATGGGCTATTGCACTGGGATTGAAAACTACTCTGCGCCGCTTGCAGGACGTGGACCTGGTACGCCACCGCCCACCTTGGTAGACTATTTTGGTAATGACTTCCTCTGCATTATCGATGAAAGTCATGTGACATTGCCCCAAATTCGCGCGATGTACAATGGTGACCAAGCGCGTAAGCAAGTGTTGGTGGATAACGGTTTCCGTTTGCCTTCTGCGAAAGATAATCGTCCGCTCACCTTTGATGAATTTGACGAACGCATTCCGCGCATTTTGTACACCTCTGCCACTCCAGGGCCACACGAACGCGCAGTTGCAGACTTGGAAGCAGAGCAGATTATTCGCCCAACGGGCCTATTGGACCCGATTGTTGAAGTGCGTCCGCTTGCCAATCAGATTGACGATGTAATGGAAGAGATTCGTGCTGCAGCAGAGCAGGGCGGGCGAACGCTTGTGGCGGCGCTGACGAAGCGTTCGTGTGAAGATTTGGCGCAATATTTGACTGATGTGGGCATTCGCTGTGAATATTTGCATTCGGACATTGATGCGATTGGGCGCGTCGACATCTTAGGACGTTTGCGCAGAGGTGATTTTGATGCGTTGATTGGCGTGAATTTGCTACGTGAAGGGTTAGACTTGCCAGAAGTGACGCGCGTGGCGATTTTAGATGCAGATAAAGAAGGCTTTTTGCGCAGCGAAACCTCGCTCGTGCAGACGGCTGGACGTTGTGCGCGCAACACTGGTGGTAAGGTGATTCTGTATGCTGATGAAGAAACGCCTGCAATTGCGGCGTTGAAGGAAATCACGCAGCGTCATCGCGAAAAGCAAGAAGCCTACAATCTCGCCCATGGTATTGAGCCGCGTTCGGTGAAACGTGCCATTAATGAAGATTTGCAAGTGATGCCAGGCTCAGGTTCTGAACCTGTGCCGCAGAGCAAAAAGCGCACGAGCGCTACGCTTAAGGTGGCAGAAGGTGACCTCCCGATGGAGGATGTCTTGGACGCACTTCATCAATTGGAAGCTGAAATGCGCCAGGCTGCAGAGGCCTTAGAATTTGAACGAGCCGCACTTTTACGCGATGAAATGCGTACGTTGCGAAAAACGTATGGATTAAATTGATAAAATGTGCAGTTGAAAGGAACGAAGAATGAAACGCTTACGCTACTTAATGAGTGCAATGATGGTGTGCATCGCAGGGATGCTTCACGCAGATGCCTTGCACGAACTCGCAGCGCGTATTTCGCCAGAATTGGCTTATCGCGTGCGCTTCGTGATTGATGCGGCAGAGACGGACATCACCATTGCGCCTGGAGAAAGAGATGTAATCTCAATCACAGCGCCAGATACACGATTGGCGGCGGCAGGTTTGGGGTGTTACTTACGTGATGTCGCGCAGGCGCATTGGTCGTGGTGTGGCGATCGTTTGGCCGTGCCGATGCCGATTCCCGCGCAGACCTACACGTATACGCCCGCTTTTACGCGCACCGTAGCCTACAACTACTGCACGCTTTCGTACACGATGGCCTTCTGGGGTAAGGAAGAATGGCGCGCAGAATTAGACCGTCTCGCGCTCTATGGCTTTGAAATGCCGCTCGTACAAGCGGGGCTCCCGAAGGTGTGGCAACTCACCTTGCGCGAATTGGGGTATCCTGAAGACCGCATCAATGCCTTCATTCCTGACGAAGCCGCCGCAGCGTGGTGGAATATGGGTAACCTCGAAGGGCTCGGCGGTCCGCTTTCGCAAGAACGCATTGATGGCGATGCAGAATTGGGCCGTTACATCGTAGCCGAAGCGAAGGCGCTCGGCATGAAGCCGATTCTTCAGGGTTTCGTGGGCCTTTTGCCACACGATTTGCCGCAGTATCTCTCAAAGACTGAATACGCTGATGCGAAGTTCGTGAATCAGGGTCGCTGGGTGGATGGCTTTGTGCGTCCGACGTTGCTTTTGCCCAATAGCGAAACCTATGCCAAGATTGCAGAGATTTGGTACAAGAACCTCTTGAAAGTGTATGGCGTAGAAAGCGCAGATGCCTTCGCTGGCGACCTCTTCCACGAAGGTGGTAGCACTGCGGGTGTGGATGTCACCGCTTGCGCACGTGCTGTACAGGCCGCGCAACAGAAGGCATCGCCCGGCGCGATTTGGGTGATTCAGGCATGGCATGGTAATCCGCGTGCGGAATTGTTGGCTGGCTTGAATCCGAAGTACGCTTTGATTGAAGCCTTGGTGAAAGACCAGGCCAATGGCCAAAACTACAACCGCTCCTTCCAAGGTGTGCCGTGGGTGTGGTGCGAACTCTTAAACTTCGGTGGTAATCACGGTCTTTACGGCGGCATGGAAATGTTGACGAAGTTGGGAGATCTCACGAAGCAACCTGGCGCGTCCACAATGGTTGGCTTTGGCTTGCTTTCTGAAGGGCTTGAAACCAATCCCATTTACTACGAATTCTTCACCGAACACTTCTTCATGCCGAAGGATAAGAATTTTACTAAGCAGGAGTATGATGCGTGGTTGGCGCGTTACGCACAGCGTCGCTATGGTTCGTCATCAAAGCGCATTGTGGAAGCATTGAAGCTGATGTCGCGCTCGGTGTATCGCCCGATGCGCGAACAGGAAGGTTGCACCGAAAGTATCGCGTGCGCAAAGCCCTCTTGGACGGCGCGTAAGGCCTCTTCTTGGGCAAGTGGCGATGTCTACTACTCGGCACAGGATACGTTGAAGGCCGCGCTTCAATTGGCGAATGCCGCGAAGGAAAATCCCGAATTGTTGAAGGTGGAAACCTTCCGCTACGATTTGGCCGACTTTACACGTCAGGCATTGTCGGACTTGGCGCGTCCTGTTTTGGCGCAGGGTAAAGAGGGTAAGATTGCGCCCATCTTCCTTGATGCTATTCGTTACACGGACAAGGTCTTGGCTTGCGAACCGCGTTGGACGTTGAAATGGCGCGAAGACATTGCACGTCGCACAGGTGGTGACGCTGCGGCAATGGCGATTCGCCGTATGTATACGACGTGGAGTGGTCGCGGTGGTGCATTGAATGACTACGCTCATCGTCAACTCGCAGGTTTGATGCGCGATTACTACTTGAAGCGTTGGGAAATCTTCTTCAATGCAGAAGCAGAACGTCGCAATCCCAATGCAGAATTGAATGCGTTGAATGACGCCTTCTTGAAGGAGGGGGTTGCCTCTGAAGCAGAACCTGCTGAATTGATGCGTGCAGTGCGTGAAGCATTGGTGTTTGCCGTGGATGTGCATAAGCGTTGGCCTGAAGCCTTCACATTTGCAACCGGTGTGCCGTGGAAGTTGAATGGTGTAAGAGGGCCCACAAAGCTTGAATTCAGCGTTTCTGAATACATTACGCGTGCTGGCGTCTATGAATTGAAGATTCAGTACCAGTCGGGTCGTCACGCATTGAAGATTGAATCGGTGGAACTTTTCGAAGGCGAAAAGAAAGTCGCAGAGGATGTCCACGCAGGGTACACAGGTATTCGCACGACGAACAACGTCTATCAGTTGCGCGTAGAACAGTTGCGCGCAGGCTTGGAAGACTACGTTTTGCGCATCAATTGTTCGGGTGATGGCGGTGGTAATTCTTCGGGTATCTTCACCTTGAAGTTTAAATCTGCCAACTAACTGGGTGCGCTATGAGTTTTAAGCCAATGGTTTTGCGAGTAGAACGCTTGACTGCAACCGCGCAATTGCCTGCGTATGCGCATCCAGGCGATGCTGGAATGGATCTCTGCGCAGATGAAGCGCGCATCCTTCAACCTGGTGAGCGCGCGGCGGTTTCAACAGGGATTCGTATCGCGTTGCCGCAGGGTACAGAAGGGCAAGTGCGTCCGCGCAGTGGGCTCTCGATTAAGCATGGCATTACGGTGATTAACGCGCCTGGTACGATTGATGAAGGTTATCGTGGCGAGGTGAAGGTGCTCTTGGTCAATCTAGGTCAAGAAGCCTTTGAAATCACCCCTGGGATGCGCATTGCGCAATTGGTCGTGGCGCCCGTTTTACGCGTGCCTGTGATGGAGGATGTCGTTGATGACACCACTGCACGCGGCACAGGTGGCTTTGGCTCAACAGGAATCTGAGGCATTTTGTATGATACATGAAGCTCTTTATCAACGCGCTTGCTCGGTCATTCCTGGGGGTGTGAATTCGCCTGTTCGCGCATTTAACGCGGTGAGCGGCACGCCGATTTTCGTGAAGTCGGGTAAAGGTGCTGAAATTACACTTGCTGATGGGCGCACATTGATTGACTGTTGCTGTTCATGGGGCGCGATGATTTTAGGGCATGCGTCCCCATTGGTGACAGAGGCCGTAACGAAGGCCGCCGCTTCTGGTACGACCTTTGGCATTGGCACGCCTGGCGAAGTGGATCTCGCCGAACGTCTTGTGGCGGCAAGTCCGCTCTTGGAAAAGGTGCGTTTGGTCAATTCTGGCACCGAGGCGGTAATGACGGCGGTGCGTTTGGCGCGCGGTGTAACGGGGCGTGATTTGATTTTGAAGTGCGAAGGGTGTTATCACGGACACAGTGATAGCTTACTCGTGAGCGCAGGAAGTGGCGTTTTAACGGCTGGTGATGGTACAGAAGTCGCAAGTGCCGGCGTACCTGAAGTGATTGCACGCGATACGCTTGTGATTCCGTACAATGATGTCGCGGCCGCAGAACGCGCTTTTGCGACGTTTGGTGCGCGCATTGCCGCTGTGATTGTGGAGCCTGTCGCTGGAAATATGGGCTGTGTGCCGCCAGTGGAGGGGTATTTAAAGGCGCTTGAAACCTTGGCTCACCGCGCGGGAGCGCTCTTGATTTGTGATGAAGTGATCAACGCTTTCCGTTTCCATTATGGCCTTTACAGTGACTTAGCGGGTATTCAGCCTGATATTATCACGATGGGTAAGGTGATTGGTGGCGGTTTCCCCTTGGCTGCGATTGGTGCGCGTGCAGAGATTATGGATGCGCTTGCGCCGCGCGGCAAGGTCTACCAAGCGGGCACGCTTTCGGGTAATCCGGTGGCTGTGGCGGCTGCAATTGCGGTGTTGGACGAGTTGAAGGCGCATTCTCCGTATGAAGCAATGGCCGCGAAGGTGACGCGTATTACGGACGCATTTAACGTTGCTGCCGACCATCATGGCGTGCCGATGCGTGTCCAACGTTATGCCACGGTCTTTACACCCTTTGCGACAACGGTGCTTCCTGTACGTAATCTCGCTGATGCGCAGGCTGCAGACACCGCGCTGTATGCGCGATTCTTCCATGCGATGTTAGATCGCGGTGTTTACGTAGAACCTTCTGCGTTTGAAGTCAATTTCGTTTCTGCGGCGCACACAGAGGCGCATGTGGATGCGATTTGCGCAGCGATGGATGACGCTTTACGCGCGTTATAATTCGCTTAAAAGGTGCAATTACATTTCACGCGGGGCAGAAATGCTCCGCGTGATGCTTTATTCGCGTTTGGTGAGCGCGGCGGCAAGTCCGCAGAGGATAAAAACTGCGAGGATTGAAAAGCCGCCGTGGGATAAAAAGGGTAGGGTGATGCCTGTCATTGGGAGGGCTTTGGTAACGCCGCCAATATTGAGAATGATTTGCACTCCTAAAACGGCGCCAATGCCGACATTGGCGAGTTGCGTAACCAATGACTTAGCCGAAGAGGCTGCGCGGAAGATGCATCGCAGCCAAAAGAGGTAAACAATGAGCAAAAGCGCGCATCCCAAAAGTCCCCACTCCTCGGCAATTGCGGCATAAACAAAGTCACTGGTCACAATCGGCACGCTACCGGGCATCCCATGGTTAATGCCGCTTCCAGTGAGGCCGCCAGCATTCATAGCGCAGAGGCTTTGAAGGATTTGGTAACCCTTGCCCAATGGGTCATTGAAGGGATTAAGCCAAATCGAAAAGCGCGTGGCGGTGTGTGCGGAGATTTGGCAGATGGCAAGACCTGCGCCTGCCGCACCCCCAAGACCAAAGAGGAGCCAAAGCGGATTGCGCGTGAGAGAGGTGAGCATCACCACAAAGGTGAGACAGAGGATGAGCACGAGCCCAAGGTCGCGCACCATCACCACTCCAAGAAGCGGTGCACCCCAGAAAAATCCCAATGTCATGAGCGAGGAGAATACCGGAAGCGGGACCCCGCAAAAATGACGTGAAAGGCCTTCTTTTAAGGGTGGCAACATCGTAGCGCCAAGCAATACCGCGAAGATTTTGACGAGCTCTGTGGGGTTGATTTGCCCAGGCAAAAAGATACCGCCGCGATATCTGCGTCCAAAACAAAGTAATGCGCCTAAAATGCCCATAATACCCAGCCATAAGAGCCATTTTAGGACCTTTGGCGCTAAAAGACGTTCGATGCGATTGGCGGAAAGGAGGCGAATGCAGAGCAGAAAACTCACCGCACCTGCCAACATCGGAGTGTACGCGCGCCAAACTTCCCACGTTTGCTTAAAAGAGCCGAGGCGTAGTTGCTCCACAACGCCCAAGCCGAAGAGTAAGAGTGTGAGCACTACGAAGAGACGGTCGCCCGTAAAAACCTTTGGGCGCGTAAACCAAAAAGCCAAGAGCGCAGTGCCGCCCCAAATGGCTAATGGCGCTAAAATAGCGGAGGAAAGCTGCGGATTTTCGGCGAGTTGCTCAGTAAAAATGGGCAACGCCATAACCACTAAAAAGGCCGAAAGCGCAAGGAACCAAACGATGCCCGTGGGGAAAAAGGTCCGCGCCAAAGCAGGGGCAATTCGCCGCCCTTTAGCATTCCCCTCAGCGGATTTCTTACGCGTAGATTTCTTCGTTCCTTTAGCCATAAATGATGGTCGCAAGTATAGCAAAATTCGCGGCATTATTGACTGCGTTTTAAAGAAGGCTTGTTTTGACCTTCAAAAGAACCTCTTTTGCACTTCAAAAGCATTTGTTTTCAATCTCAAAACAAGCTGTTTTCAAAAACCTTGATTTTAAAGGCTTTTCGCGCACCTTTGCGAAGTGAGTAAAAAGCGCCATTTCTGCGATTGATTTTGGGTGGTGCTTTTTTGAAAAAGATGATAAAAAGCGTGCAAAAATGCTCTGCACAGAACGTGGGGTTTATGTTATAATGTATGGCACTTATGAAGTTGAAAGCATTTTCTTTATTTGCGATGGCACTTTTGGCATGTTCGGCAACGGCATGGGCGAATTCTACGCCTGTGATTGATGTGAATGTGCAGGGTGTGGCGCGTCAATCGTTATCCTTGACGGACGTCGCGCCGAGTGGGGCGGGTGGCCAGACCTTTTTGTCGACGTTGCAGAATGACTTGCAGCGTTGCGGTTGGTATCGTTTGGCTCCGAATGGCCAGGTGAAGGTGGGCGGTTCTGTAGCAGGTGCTGCAGGCGTAACGGAAGCCCTTTCTGTGACGTGGCCTGGGAAGCGTTTTGCGTGGAATCGTGCGGCTGTGGATACCGATCAGGCGCGCCGTCATGCACACGAATTGGCAGATGCCATCGTGAATGCTACGACGGGTGAAAAGGGTATCGCTCAGACGAAGTTTGCATTGGTTCATCAGTCTGGTACGCGTCAGTCGGGTCAGGCTATTCAAGACCTCTACATCTGCGATTACGATGGGCAGAACCTCAAGCGCGTGACCAATGATGGTTCGCCGATTGTGGGTCCGCGTTGGGGCGTGGATGGTTATTCTGTCTTTTTCACGAGCTATCGTTTAGGGTATGCCACCGTTTTCCGCGTGGATACTCGCACGGGTGCAGTGGAGCGTTTGGCCAACTTTCGTGGGTTGAGCACGGGTGCAGTGCCTTCTCCTACGAATCCGAACCAGTTGGCAATCATCCTCTCTCACCAAGGCAATCCCGAATTGTACGTGATGGATATCCGTACGAAGCAGTTGCAGCGCATGACGCGCACGCCTTTGGCCGCAGAAGCCAGCCCTTGCTGGTCGCCTGATGGTAAGCGCATCTGCTACGTCTCTGACGTTTCGAAGTCTCCTCAGCTTTACATTGTGGATGTCGCCACGGCACAGAGCCGTCGTCTTACGCTCAAGGGCGGTGAAAGCGTCCAGCCCGATTGGAGCAAGAACGGCATCGTCTTCGCTACCCGCCGTGGCGCACCGTACCGAATTGCTGTTATTGATCCGGATGCAGGCGAACGCTCCTTGCGTTTCTTGACGCCGGTAAACGAACAGTATGAATCCCCCTCCTGGGCGCCAGACGGCCGTCATGTGTTGGCTGCGCGTACACAGGGTAGACAGTCGTCCATTTGGGTGCTGGACGCTGCCGAAAAGGGCGCGGCACCTTACAAACCTTTCTCTTCGAGCAAGGGTCAGTGGTTGAGCCCTGCTTGGAGTCGATAACCCTAATCAACACCATAGGAAAAACATCATGCGTACAACATTCCTCTTAACTCTACTTCTCGCAGTAGCATTTGTGTTCACGGGTTGCGCTCGTAAGTCTCGCAACGCAGCTGGCGGTGCTGACGACTTTGACAGCGCTGCAACGTTCGCTGGCGACGGTGCATTCATCGACCCCAACGGCGCAAACTTTGACCCCAATGATCCGAATGCAGGCGCTTTCGACACTGGTAAGTTTGAAGACACCCGCACTCGCGTGACAGATGCAGGCTTGGAAGCGCTCTACTTCTCCTTCGACTCTTACATGCTTCCTCCGGAAGAACTCGCTAAGGCAGAAGCTGCAGCTCAGTATCTCTTGAACAACCCCTCTCACGTGATGATCCTCGAAGGTCACTGCGACGAACGTGGTTCCAACGAATACAATCTCTCCCTCTCCGAACAGCGTGCAATCGGCGTGCGTGACTACATGACCTCCTTGGGCATCGATGGCGCTCGCATTCAGACCCGTGCATTCGGTGAAGATAAGCCTGCTGTTCCTGGCACGGACGAATCTGCGCACAGCTTGAATCGTCGCGCGGAATTCGTTCCTTACAAGTAATTCCTTCGCGGACGTTCCGCTGACTAGCACCGCGCAGCCGTTTCCGACTGTAATAGGTCGTTGACGACGCGTGGTGCTCTCATCTTCTTAAGACGCTTAAAGCTATGTTCTCCTTCCCGGAAATCCTCGTCATCCTTATTGTGGCGGTCATCGTATTGGGACCCAAACGATTGCCCGAAACAGCGCGCAAAATCGGGCGCTGGGTTGGCGTATTCAAACAGGCTGGAGACGAATTTAAGCGTCAACTGATGACGATGGATCGCATGGTAGATGATTCGCTCAATCGTGCGACATCAGATTTAGACCAATTAGAGCCAGAAGCGGTGAAAAGTTATGAAGACGTGGTAGCTGATATTGCTGACACCTTCAATGCGCCCTTCACCGCTGCGCCAAGTGCCTCATCCCCTTCTGCGGAAACACCCGTTCAGGAGGGCGATAAAGCATGAGTGCGCCAAAAGCTCGCTTCCAATCGCGCATGGCACAAGGCTTTACGCGCTTTTTTACCTCCACAGAGGAAGATCGCGTACGTGATGAAGCGATGGATCCCCCGCGCCCCTTCATTGAGCATTTCATTGACTTGCGCAACTGTGTCATCGCCTGCGTGATTGCGTGGGTGGTAGCAATGCTTCTTGTGGCGCCCTTTTCACCGTGGATTATTGAACTCTTGCAAGCACCCGTTGTGGAATCTGGTTTGCAAGAGCAAGGGGTCACGGTGGAAGGTCTTGAAATTGGCGTAGGCTTCTCCCTCTTTATGACCACGATGCTTTGGGGTGGCACCATTGTCTCCCTGCCAGCATTGCTCTACTTCATCTTCCGCTTCGTCTTCCCAGGATTGCGTCGACACGAACGCAATATTGTATTGGCGACGCTGATTAGTGGGGTGGCGCTCTTCATCGGTGGCGTTTGGCTCTGCTTTAGCTTTGCCCTGCGGTTGGCTCTTGAAGCGCTCATGGCCATTAACCAATGGATGAATGTGCCTGTCACCATTTTACAAGCAGAAGCCTACATCGGCTTTGTGCTGAAAATCTTGCTTGCCTTTGGCCTTGCCTTCCAATTCCCCTTAGTGCTCTTAGTGCTCGGATGGCTTGGCATCATTAGCGCAAAAGCGCTCTCTTCGCGTCGCGGTATCGCGATTGTCTTGATTTTTACGATGGCGATGTTCTTAACACCGCCAGACCCTTTATCGCAGATTATCATGGCTGTGCCGATGTGCCTGCTCTATGAAATCACCATCATTTTAGTACGATTGCGCGAGAAAATCAGCGCAACAACAATGGAGTAATTACTATGGGCTTTGAGTCTGGGTCAATGACCTTTCGCGCATTTTACCTCTCTCGCGCATTTACCCCCGCTGACATGGAGCGCTTTGCAACGCGTCCCTTGCCTCCCATCAATACATTGACGGGCGATCAGCCGTTACATGGTTGGGCAGGTCCGTCTCACGCATTGGATACTGAACTCACCGAAGAACACTGCTGGCGCGCAGATTGGCTGTGGTTCGCACACGTAACGGCTCAGAAGAAGGTGCCGCCAAGCTTGATGCGTGCGATGTTGATGGCTGAACTTGAAGTAGAACGCAAGGCCCGTGGTGTGGAAATTTTGCCACGTGCAGCTAAGATTGAAGTGAAAGAACGCGTTGCCGAAGATTTGATTCGCGATGCGCAGCCCTCCTTTGGTTCGATGGAGTGCGCGATTGACTTGCGTAATGACCGCTTACTTGCGAGCGCAATGAATGACGCGTCGATGCAGGTGCTCTGCCCCTTCTTCCGCGAAACCACGGGTTGCATGCCTGTGGCCTGCGGTCCTGAAAGCGCGGCTTATCGTCTCTGTGGCCTTGATGCCAATAGCGTGGAATTGATGAATCTCACACCGAATGAAGCCATTGGCATCCCGCCAGAAGTGACGCTCGGTACGGAATTCTTGACTTGGCTCTTCTACCGTTGGGAAAAGGAAGACGCCACCTTCAAGATGGGCGATGATCGTTGTCAGTTGATGTTTGAAGGCCCCTTGATGTTTACGGGCGATAAGGCGCCAGGTTGCCACGAAACGGTCTTGCGTAATGGCACACCTTTGGATACGCCTGAATTCGGCATTGCGCTTTGGAATGGTAAGAAACTCCGCCGTGCGAAGTTGACCTTAACCCGTAATGACTGGATTATCACCGCCACGGTGGATGGTTACGACTTCTCTTTCCGTTCGCTCAAGTGTGATCCGCCGAAGAAGTCTAAGGATGCTGACGCTGTTTCGGAAATGCCGTCAATGAACGCCCCTGGCGCTGCACCTGCACCCGAGGTAGAGGATGGCAAGCGCAAGTTGAGTGCAGACGAACGTCTTGATCGTGCTGCCTTCTATGTGGATGCCTTCTTGCATCTCTACAAGGAGTTCTTGAAGTTGCGCGAAGATGGCGTGGCATGGCGTGGAGAACTTGCTAAGATTCGTCCGTGGATTGCAACTCGTTCGGGTCAGGTAGAGGCCTAATGCGTTACGCACTGCATGAGATTTTTGAAACCCGCCAAGGGGAAGGGCGCAATACGGGAAAGCCGTGCGTTTTCGTCCGCTTTGCGGGATGTAACCTTGCGTGCCCTTGGTGTGATACCGATTTCTCTGCACAATGCTTCATGGAAGCAGACGAAATCATCGCAAAGTTGGCCACTTATTCTGTGAAGAGTGTGATTTTTACGGGCGGTGAACCGCTTATTCAGTCAGGACTTGAAGCCCTTGCGCGTGAATTGAAAGCGCGCGGTTATTGGTTAGGCATTGAAACCAATGGCACGATTGAGCCCAAGGAGTGCCTTCGTGAAGTATTAGACTACATTGCGACTTCGCCGAAATTAGAGGCGCCCATTGCGATTACGCGTGCGAATGAAGTGCGTTTAGTAACCGCTGAGGGCGTGACCGCGGAGTGGTGTCGTGCAGTGCGTGCGCAGATTCAGGCTGAGGATTATTATCTTTCGCCATGTGACTGTGATGGCGGGCTGCAAGTGCGTCCCGCGCTTGAACGTCTAGGTGAGCTAAACAGTGATTCGCCAATGCCGCCGTGGCGGCTTTCATTGCAAACGCATAAGTTAGCGGGGATTCCATGAGCGTGACAGAAACGGAAGAGCTTTTTAACGGATGCCGAGTGGTTCGTCTTACGCCTGAAACGCCTAAAGGCACGATGGTGTGGTTTCATGGCGGCGGCTGGATGATTGAATTGGGCGAAGATGCCTTACAGTGGGGGCGTGATTTAGCTGCGCGCACAAGCCTCACGGTGTTGATGCCCGATTATCCCTTGGCGCGTGAACACGCTTATCCAGCTTCCAATGCGTGGTGCGTGGAGTTTTGGCGTCACTGCTTGCGTACAGAAACGGGCCCAGTCTATTTGGGCGGTGACTCGGCTGGCGCACATTTGGCATTGTGCTCACTGCCAGGTGGTCAACCCGAAAAGGCGCTCTTTATCTATGCCGTGACGACGCTTTTGCCCATCCGTGATAGTGGCTCGTGGGCGGCCTTTAAGAAGGGGTGGCCTCTTTCGCCGCGGTTGATGGACTATTTCTATGATGCGTATTGTCCCAATGTTGAGATGCGTTACGCTGCATCGCCTTTGGAGCAGCTCGAAATCGTGCCGCAGACGTTGTTGATTACTGCGGCTAACGACATTTTGGCAGACCAACAAACCGAGTTTGCGCGTCGCTTTGGTGCAAAGCAAATCGTCTATGAAGGCGCAGGGCATATCTTCCTCTCGCGAGCAGAAGGTGCGGCTTATCGCGCGAAGGCGTTGGAGGATGCGGCAGCCTTTTTGGCATAGTGTGATGGCCTAAAAATGAATTAAGGTTCTTTTGAGGTGCAATTGAAGCCTTTTGTGGAATTGAAAATAGCTTATGTCGACGCGGAAAACAACCCTTATTAAAAAGTACACGCTTGCGGACTATGAAGCGATTCACGCTGCATTAGCGCAGGCGTATACGGAAGTACAAGCGCCGATCATGGATTTAATTGCCGCGCAGACGCATGACCCGTATCGTATCCTCGTTGGGACGATCCTCTCTGCGCGCACCAAAGACCAAACCACCGCAGCTGCTCTTGAACGTCTTTTCCCTGTGGCGCCAGACATGGCTGCGCTGGGCAAACTTACTGCTGCAGAACTTGAAAAACTCATTTATCCCGTGGGCTTTTACCACACAAAGGCCGAACACTTAGCCGCTTTACCACACGCGTTGGAGGAGAAGTTTGGCGGTGTGATTCCGCACACTGTTGAAGAGTTAATCCAACTGCCCGGTGTCGGACGTAAAACGGCGAACCTTGTCGTCTCTTTGGCCTTTAATCTGCCTGCGATTTGCGTGGATACGCATGTGCATCGCATTAACAATCGCCTTGGGATTGTGCGCACAAAGACGCCACTAGATACAGAGATGGCCTTGCGTAAATGTTTACCGCAACATCTCTGGAGCCCGTGGAATATGATTTTCGTCTCCTTTGGGCAGACGCGTTGTAAGCCCATTGGCCCGAAGTGTGCAGGTTGTCCCATCGCCCATTATTGCAATGAGGTGCGCGCATGAAGACCACCCTCCCGCGCGTAGCGCTCTTTGATGTGGATGGCACGCTCTTTGATACGGAGCGTTTGTGGTCTGAAGCATTGGCTTTAATTTTCGAAGAACTCGGTCATCCGCAACCCGTTTCGCGTCTAATGCATCTAACATATGGCCTTGCGTGGCCAGATGCGCATGCGGCATTGCGAAAAGCATTCCCTGATGTCTTGGCAGACTTCTCTGCGAGCCGCTTGGGGCATCGTTTGTGCATATGTTTTGATCGTCTCTTTCAATTGGCACCGCCTGTCATTGAGAGCAGTGTCGCATTGTTACGACGTTTAAACGCGGCAGGCGTTAAGTGCGCCTATGTTTCGGGAAGCCCGCGTACAACGATTACTGCGAATTTGGCACGTTGCGGAATGACTGACCTTTTGGATGCGTCATGCTCTGTGCCTTCTGATGATATGCCGCGTGGCAAACCTAATCCAGATGGTTACCTTCTCGCCCTTGAGCGTTGCGGCGTGACAGCTGCAGAGGTTGTCGCTTTTGAAGATTCACGCGTGGGCTCAACCGCCGCATTGGCCGCAGGCATTGAGCGCACCTTTGTTTGTCCGCCACCGAGTGCGCCAAATCAAGATTACCCACCAGGCGCCATCCGCGTCTCAACGTGGGACGAACTCTTTCCTGCGAGTTAATCGTTAATTCGTAAAGACTTTAATTGCTAACACTTAAAACGAAAGTAGAATATGTTTTATTTAATCAGTGAATGGTTACGCACCTTTTGGGGTCCTTTCCGCCTCTTACAATCCCACGTGGTGATGATGGGTGGCGGTGCTCTTGCTGCTGCAATTTTGGTCTGGATGTTCTTACCGAAATTGGCAAAGAAGTGTCCGATGGATCGCGGCAAAGTCGTCAAGACGGTTGATGGCAAGAGTGTTGCAATCGCAGGTGGCGCAGACGCTAAGGCAAAGCCTACGGGTACGGGTGCGGCGATGGCGCTCTTGTTGGCGCCTGTGCTCCTCTGCTTTTTCCCGATTTACGCATGGGAGTCCTTGTGGGACATTGGCGTGATTCTCTGCATCTATGCGTGCATGATTTCGGGTTACTTAGATGACCGTGCAGACATCCCTTGGAGCGGACTCAAGAAGGGCCTCTTCGATGTGGCGGTTTCGTGTTTGACGGCGATTTGCCTCTGCCATGGCCAAGATATGGCGGTGTGGTGGCCCTTTACGCGCGTTGAAACCCTCATGCCTGTGTGGCTCTATGTGCCCATCGCAGGCGCATTGCTCTTTGGTGCGATTAATACCACCAACTGCTCAGACGGCATTGACGGCCTTGCAGGCTTGTTGACATTGTTGTCCTTAACGGCGATGGCTATTTTGCTTTACGTGGTAATCGGTCACAGCGTGGTGGCAGACTATCTCTTGATCCCGCATAGCAATTCTGCTGCAAAGTGGGCGGTGCTCGTCAGTATCTTCGCAGGTTCAATGGGCGCATACTTGTGGTACAACTGCAATCCTTCGTCGCTTTTGATGGGTGATGCAGGCAGTCGTATGTTCGGAATGGTGATTGGTATTGCAGCTTTGATGTCGGGCAACTTCTGTGTGTTGTTGGCCGTGGCACCGATGATCTTGATCAATGGCGGTTTGGGCCTTGTGAAGCTCGCTTGCTTGCGCGTCTTACGCCTCGCTGGGCATCCAGTGAATCGCCCCGAGCCGGGGCAGAAGCCAACGCTTTTGCAGCGCATCTTCTTTACCTTCACCTTCCCCTTGCATGATCACTTCCGTAAGCAAAAGGGTTGGTCTGGCCAACAGGTGGTGATTCGCTTCTTGCTTTTGCAAGCATTGCTCTTGCCTGTGTTGTTTATGATTTTGATTAAGGTGCGCTAATGCGAAAACTCATTTGCCTTTCAAGCGCTATTGGTGCCGTTGCCTTGGCGGCAGACCAAGTGACAAAGGTCGCTGTTGAGCGCGCCTTTCAATTAGGCGAAACGCTTCCCGTGTGGCCCTTCTTTTCCTTGACCTATGTGCGTAATCAAGGTGCCGCATGGGGTATGTTCCAAGGCGCGCACTACATTCTTGCAGGTGTTGCCGTCATCGCGATGGTGGCCTGCACGATCTTTTGGCGTAAGATCTTCGGCGAGAGTCGCGGTGCGGTATTGATTGGCGGCTTGCTCTATTCGGGCATTATTGGCAATCTCATTGATCGTGTTCGCTTAGGGTATGTGGTTGACTTCTTTGACTTTTATTGGGGTAACTACCATTTCCCGTGCTTCAACATCGCTGATTGCGCGATTTGCATCTCGGTCTTTATCTTGATTCTCTTGCAATGGCGGACGAAGGAGTCATGAGCGAAGCACCACGTTTCTGTTTAGCTGGAGCCACCGCTACGGGCAAAAGCGCCGTTGCGCAATTGCTTGCGGAACGCCTCAATGGCGTTATTTTGTCGGCGGATGCGATGCTTGTCTATCAAGGACTCGACATCGGCACGGCAAAGCCCTCTATCGCAGAACGTGGGGATGTGCCCTATTTTGGTGTGGATTGCGTAACACCAGCCGAAGATTTCTCCGCGGCTGCATGGCTCGCAGAGGCAGAACGCGCACGCCAATGTGATGCGCCTTGCATTGTTGCTGGCGGCACAGGTCTCTATTTCAGTGCGCTCTTGCGCGGCTTAGATCCTTCGCCGCCTGCGAATCCAGAACTGCGTGCGCAATTGGAAGCCTGCTCTTTAACAGAACTTCAAACGCGTTTGGCCGCTACAGGTAAGACGATTGCCGATCCATCGAATCCACGTCGATTAGTACGAGCATTGGAAATCTTGGAAAGTGGGGGTGACTTGCCTGGCGGTTGGCAGACCAAGGTCAAGCCGCCGCTTACGGCCCTCACGTGGGATCGTGCAATCTTGCACCAACGCATTGCGCGTCGCGTGGATGAGATGTATGCCATGGGCCTCTTAGATGAGGCGCAGCGCGTCCGTAAAGTCTATCCTGTGTGGTCGCGCACTGCGGCGCAGGCAATTGGTTATGCAGAAGCCTTTGCAGTCTTGGATGGCACAATGACGCTTGTGGAAGCGAAGGAACGCACTGTGATTCGTACCCGTCAATTGGCGCGTCGCCAAGAGGTCTACTTGCGGGGTCAGTTTGAGGTTACGTGGATTCGTGGCGAAATGGGTGATACGGTCGAAACGCTTGCTGAGAAGGTGGCGCAAGCGTGGCAATTGTGAGCGTAACAGAAGTGGAGGGTGTCATGGCAGAGGAAATCCCTGAGGGAGAGCAGAATCGCCTAAAAGATTTACCAGAGGCAGAACGTCCGCGTGAAAAGCTTCTCGCGCGTGGTGCCGAAGGGTTGAGCGATGCAGAGCTTGTTGCCATTCTCTTACGTACAGGTGTAACGGGATGTAATGTCCGCGACTTGGCGCAACGTTTCTTAGATGGGCTCACGGGTCTTGATAAGATTCGTACGTGGGATAGTCGCACATTGAAGACCTTTATTGAGCGTACGCCCGAATTACGTGGTATTGGTAAGGATAAGATTGCCACGTTGCTCGCCGCTTTTGAAATTGGGTTTCGCATCTATGCTCCTAAAGAGAAATTAGTGCGCGGTGCCGTTTTAACACCTGCACAGGCTGTGTCGCTAATCATTGACGATGTGAAACACTTTAATCGCGAGGGCTTTTGGGCGATTTATTTGGATAAACGACGTCGCCCGATTGAGCAACCTCAACCGCTCACCTTAGGCATTGGCGCGCAGACAGTGATTGATGCTAAGACGCTCTACCGCCGTGCCGTCCTCTTTGATGCATGCGCTGTCATTATCTTGCACAACCATCCGAGTGGTAATTTAGACCCCAGTGAGGCCGATTTAGAGACTACGCGTGCACTTATCTCTGCGGGTAAGACAATGAACATCCCTTTAATTGATCATATCATTGTCTGCCCACCGGGCTTGAATCATCCGCATTATCGTTCGCTCCGTAGCCATAACGACTGCACCTTCTAAACAAACCACGCTTTAGATACTAATAAGCAAAATAAAACAGGGATGACGCTTTACGCAATCATCCCTGTTGAAGTTATATGACTGAACGCTTACTTGTTCGCGAGGTAGTCATTGATAGCCTTTGCGGCACGGCGACCTTCGCCCATGGCGAGGATTACGGTCGCGGCGCCGAGCACGATGTCACCGCCAGCATAAACGCCAGGGATGCTCGTGGCTTGTGTTTCATTCACGACGATATTACCGCGACGATTGATTTCCAAGCCAGGGGTGGTCTGGGGGATCAAGGGGTTGGAGGCGTTACCGATTGCGATAATCACGGCATCAATGGGCAGGGTGAATTCGCTGCCGGCCACGGGTACAGGGCTTCTGCGACCAGAGGTATCGGGTTCACCAAGCTCATAACGCAAACATTCAATGGCGTTTACAATGCCATTTTCATCACCGAGAATGCGCTCGATATTGCAGAGGAACTGGAAGTTGACGCCCTCTTCTTCTGCGTGTTCCACTTCTTCTGCGCGAGCAGGCATTTCTGCGCGGCTACGACGATAGACGAGGTAAACCTCTTCTGCGCCTAAACGGAAGGCCATGCGCGCTGCGTCCATTGCCACATTGCCACCGCCTAAAACAGCTACGCGTTTGGCGGGATAGTAGGGCGTTGCGGCGGCTGCACGGTCGTAAGCCTTCATGAGGTTAGCACGCGTGAGGTATTCGTTGGCCGAGAAGACGCCGACGAGTTCTTCGCCTGGGATTCCCATAAAGCGCGGCAAACCTGCGCCAGAGCCCACGTAAACGGCATCGTAGCCATCCTTTTCCATAAGGTCCGTGAGCTTACGTGTGCGACCAACAACAAAGTTGTTTTCTACGGTTACGCCCATCTTCTGGAGGCCTTCGACTTCCTTATCCACGATGGCCTTTGGCAAGCGGAATTCAGGGATGCCGTAAACGAGCACACCGCCGGGCTTCTGGAAGGCTTCAAAGAGGGTCACGTCATGACCTTCACGACGGACGTCTGCAGCCACTGTGATACCCGAGGGTCCAGAACCCACTACTGCGACCTTCTTGCCAGTCGCGGGCTTTACGGAGTTATCAATCGGTGCTTCATCCTCGTGTTCGCGCTGCCAGTCAGCCACAAAACGTTCCAGGCGGCCAATCGCCACACTCTGATTTACATCCTTGTGGATGAGACCAACGGTGCAGCCCTTTTGGCACTGATTTTCTTGCGGGCAAACGCGACCGCAAATTGCGGGCAAGATGCTATTTTTACGAATGATACTCAAGGCTTCTGCGTAGTTACCCTGTGCAATTTCGCGAATGAAGTCAGGGATCTGAATGGCAACAGGGCAACCCTTCATGCAAGGTGCATTCTTACACTGTAAGCAACGGTTTGCTTCAATGCGAGCCTGAGTTTCGGTATAACCACACGCCACTTCGTCCATGTTGTGCTTACGCACTTCGGGTGGCTGCACGGGCATAGGTTGCTGTGCGAGAGCGTTACGGTCTTTTGGCGAGAGCGGGCGATCTTTAATGGTGGCCCAAGTTTCAAGAGCTGCGGTTTCAAGCGCTTCTTTGGTGATAAAGGACATGATTAACTCCTAAGGGTTAGCGCTGTGCGTTTTCTTTTGCGTCTGCCATCTTAAGGAGATTGCAGCTGTCTTCGCGTTCGCGTTGCACGAAGGCACGATTACGCTTCATCAAGTTGTCAAAGTCCACTTGATGGGCGTCAAATTCAGGGCCATCAACACAGACGAACTTAATCTTGCCGCCTACGAGCACGCGGCAACCGCCGCACATACCCGTACCATCAATCATGATGGAGTTGAGCGAAGCAGTCGTGGGCACGTTGAAGGGGAGCGTCGTCAAAGCGCAGAACTTCATCATGATGGGCGGGCCAATCGTGACGCATTCAGCGATGGTTTCGCGTTCGCAGACTTCCTTGAGCGGTTCGGTGACTAAGGCCTTACGACCATAAGAGCCGTCATCGGTGCAGATGATAAGCTCGTCTGCAATGGCGGCCATTTCCTTTTCAAGGATGAGAAGATCTTTGGTGCGAGCGCCCATAATGACAATAACCTTGTTGCCTGCGCGCTTCATTGCTTGGGCAATAGGATGCATTGGTGCCACGCCAATGCCACCCCCCACGCACACTACGGTACCTTTCTTTTCAATATGGGTAGGCTTCCCGAGCGGCCCTAAGAACACCGGAAGCGCATCGCCAGGATTCATCTGAGCGAGCTTATTGGTTGAGGCGCCAACGGCTTGGAAGATAATGCGCACGGAGCCCTTTTCGGGGTCTGCATCGGCAATGGTGAGTGGGATGCGTTCGCCAAATTGTTCGTCAATTTGAAGGATGATAAACTGCCCAGCTTGACGTTCTTCTGCAATTAACGGGGCGTGAATCCACATGGAATAGACATCAGCGGATAACTGTTCTTTTTCAAGGATTGGAAACATTTGCTTCTCCAAGGATATAATTGACATCTCAATGTAGAGTATAGCACAGTTCTTTACCAAAAACCATAGGCATCAAAGAGAAGGACGTGTAACCCCAATAGGAGGTTGGTCACCACATGTGCAATAATCGAGGCTCGTAGGCTACCTGTGCGTATAGCTAACGCACCATACGCAATCCCTGCGAGGAGTCCACCTACATAACGATCGTGTTCAAGCGCGAAGACCACGGCTGTTACCCAAAAGGCATAACGTGTCACCGCTGAAAAGGGGAGGTGCTGCCATGCTTTTTCGCTGAGCCAACGCATCATGCAGCCACGGAAGAAGAACTCCTCAATCGGTGCAATCACAAAGGCTGATCCGATCAGTTTAATGATGGCAAGTGCAGGATGTTCGCTATAAGCATAACACCATGAAGCGCTGTAGTCGGGCAACGTTCCAGGCATCATAACGAGCCAACGGCGATAGGTTTCGGTTACCGCAGGCCATGGCGTACTCTCGGGGAGCGCCCAGAGAACGTAAATCGCTATCCCAATCAAGAGCCCTAATGCCCAGTCACCCTTCACCGCGTGTAACGGTACATAACGCCACGGCTTGAGCGTGAGCGTTAGTCCTGCGCAGAACACTGTCTTGACTGCATAAACATATGCGGGAAAGTCAAAGCCGTGTGGGAGGAAGAGCAACACAATCCCGGCAATCCATAGGAAGAAGGGCCATGTTAAGGCTCGGGTTGCGCGGGGATTATCGTGAGGGGTTGTTGGCTGCATAATAGGCTATGAATAATGTAAAGAGGTGCGAGTTAATTGCCTCTGAGGTGAAAGAGCGTCATTAAGAGAATGCGACAGTCAAACCAAAAGGAGCGCTTGGCGACATACTCAAGGTCATACTGCACCTTTTCAGCGCGGGTAATGGCATTACGACCATGTACCTGCGCCCAACCTGTAATCCCTGGGCGCACATCATGACGGTGATGTTCGGCTTCGGTATATTCGTCGAGATACGCCATCAAAAGCGGGCGCGGTCCGACCAAGGACATTTTACCCGAGAGTACATGAAACAACTCAGGCAATTCGTCCAACGATGTCGCACGCAAAAAGGCGCCTAATCGTGTGGTGCGCACATCATCGCTTTCTGTGCCAGCGCGCATCGTGCGGAACTTCACCAAGGTAAAGGGTTGGCCATGTAATCCTGGGCGCTCTTGACGAAAGAAGACAGGCTTTCCATCTATGCAGCGAATCAAGAGCGTTAAGAGTCCGAACACAGGCATCCATAAGGGCGCTGTAAGCAAGACTAGAAGCACTTCAATTACGCGTGGCATAGGTGATACGGATTTTATAGGACGAGGTTGGCGTCGGAGGGTAGCATCCATCCACCACGTGGTGAGAGCGCAATGCCACCGACAGCAGGTCCATCAGGACTGCAAGAACGCTTGAACTGCTGCGTAATTACGCGACGGCAGAAGATGTCAAGCGTGCGGGTGCGTTCGGCTTCGGGAATCTCACCATGTAAAAGCGTAGCCAAATCGGCGAGTTGCTCTCTATTACACCCATAACGCATAAAGTACCACAAGAAGCAGTCGTGCAATTCATAGCGGCCAACGATTGACTCAGTATGTTGCACCCCAGGGACCAATTCAGGCGAAACAGGCGTCTCGCAGATATCCTTCAATACCGCGGTAAGCGTTTCGGCTGCAACATGATCTGCAGAGGCTAAACGCTCCGTTGCCGCTTCAAGACAGGCGGGAATCAATGTCTTTGTGATGGCGCAGTTCACGGAGTACATGCTCATGTGGTCACCATTGTAGGTACTCCACCCGAGTGCAATCTCTGAAAGGTCGCCTGTGCCCACAAGTAACCCGCCCTCTTTATTGGCGATGTCCATGAGCAACCACGTACGTGCGCGAGCTTGAGCATTCTCGTAAGTGACATCGTGCGTCTGCGGATCTTGGCCGATATCAGTGAAGTGTTGGGTCACACAGGGCACAATTGAAATCTCGCGCAGTTCAGCTCCCAATGTCTTTGCCAATGTACACGCGTTGTTGTACGTGCGATCTGTTGTACCGAAGCCTGGCATTGTCACTGCGATTACCGTCTCTGCCGGCAACCCATACTGACGGCAAAGCAACGCGCACACAATCAAGGCAAGCGTTGAGTCTAAGCCGCCTGAGAGCCCCAGAACCAAACGTTTCGCGCGGATTTGCTGGAAACGGCGTGCCAACGCATGCACCTGCATCTCAAGCAATTCGTGGCAACGTTCCATGCGCGCTGCTGGCGTTTCTGGCAAGAAGGGGTTCGCGCGTAATTTCGCCTGCGAACCATCACATGCTGTCGCAGGGAGCGTCGCCGTAATGAGGCGCTCAGGTGTCGGTGCTGTGAGATTCGCACGGAGGCGATGGGCATCAATCCATGCCGGCGAGAAGTCCATCAATGACACCCCTGTCTCCCAACGTGCTTCAGCGCAGAGACGTCCTTCATTGGCTAAGAGACGGTGACCGCTGTAAACGCCATCAGTAGAGGATTCACCCATGCCTGCATTGGTGTACACACACGCGCCGCCTGTTGTGCGAGAAAGAAGCGTAAGCGCTTCACGACGGAATTGCGGTTTGCCTGCGCCTTCAGGTGAAGCATCCAAGCAGAGGAGGAGATGCGCATCCAAAGTAGACGTAGCGTCCAACGGCAAGCCAAAGGTTACGGCAAGACGCGCATCTGCGATTGCAAAACGAAGATCCGTGCCAAAAGGTGTGCCATCAGGTAGTGCAACGCATGTTGCAGATGCGGCAGGTGAGAAACAACGGAAGCGCGGGTCTTGCTTGGGGAGTGTCGCACGCGGCACCACGCCTAAAATGGCGTTGTCTTGAATAACCACCGCGCAGTCGTAGAGCTGGCCCTCAATGAACAATGGTGCACCGCACACGAAAAGTAATGCCGGTGGCAAGCTTTCACAAAGGTCCATTAATGCGACCTGTGTCTGCTCCTGAAGCGTCCGTGAGAGGAAGAGGTCGCCACATGTAGCGCCTGTAAGTGATAATGCTGGTGCCACCGCAATGGAAGCCCCTGCCGCAACAGCCTTCTCTGCAGCCGCGAGCAAAGCAGAAACATTCGCCTGAGGATTCGCAAGCGTAATATCAGGCGTCAATGCCGCCACACGAATAAAACCAGTCATGAGTCATCCCCTTCATCAAAATCGCCTACATTATAACACACCCGCGCGTATTCTGCGCGCGTTTGGGTGATAGTGGCAATGCAGTCAATAGGGCCGATGAACGCCAATCGCTGCGGAGCCGCTCACTCTTCCTGTATTGTGCAAGGAGCGGTGACAGAATAGGTCTTGCCATTGGCCTGCACGCTTACGGTAGTGGGTTGATTTGCCTCAAGTGACCACATGACGACGCGTCCTTCGCGCCATTGCAGTGAGACGCGAATCCCATCGTGTGCACGCACACCATGGAGGGAGCCGCCCTTTGCCCATGCAGTAGGGAGCGCTGGCAATAATTCAATCATTCCCGAGCGCGACTGCACAATCTGCTCCAACATCGCGGCGGCGATGCCATAATTGCCATCTATTTGCAAGGGGATGCGGTGCGAGGCAAAGCCGTTGTCTAAGACATTGTGTTGCAACAGTCCTTGTATCATAGCATGGGATTCCTCTCCTCGATGGAGGCGTGCCCAGAGTGCCGCTCGCCACGCCCAAGCCCACGAACGGCGACTGTCGCCTGTGGTTTTGCGTAATCTCAAACTGCGTTCGGCGGCAGTAGCGAGTGTAGGCGTTGTGCTCGGTGAGAGGAGTGTGCCAGGATAGAGTGCAAAGAGATGTGACGTGTGACGATGGTCGGTCTCAGGGTTGCGGTCAATGAGCCACTCCATGAGATTGCCCCGCTGTCCAATCTGAGGCGGCACTAATCGCGCCGCGGCTTCGCTAATCTCGGTAAGGAGGGGTGAGGTATGCCCCGATTGATGTGCTCCGGTGAGGGTCGCTTGAAAGAGTTCGGTGACGATTTGCTGATCATGGGCGACGCCATCTTCTTCGCGCGGTCCGTGTTCGGGTGACCATCCTTTAGGGACGACCAAGGCGCCCGCAGGCAGGGCGGCGAGTTCTGGATACGCACGCGGATCGACCGCATGACCATTGGAGCAAAACCCCTCGCCGCCAGGGCCGAGCGCCTTGAGCCGTTGAAGCCAGAAGGCAGAGAGTTCGGTCAAGAGCGGAAGCGCTTCATCCCAACGGGTGGGAGAGGGTGCTGCAAAGGCGGCATGGTCGCGGAAGTGTAAGGCGTACCAGGCTGAAGCGGGCAGATTCATCTGCCAACCGCCCGCGCCAAAGGGGTTGTGCGATGTATAGACAAGCCATCCAGAGGAGGTGGGGACCTTTTCGCCACGGGCAATGAAGTACTCGGTAGTGGCGCGTTGGAAACAAGGACGCATGGCTAAGAGGTAGTCAAGGAGGGCGCGATGACATTCGGGTAGGGCGCCTCGTTCGGCAAGCCAATAGACCATCTGCGCGTTGATGTTGCTGTGGTAGTCATTTCCCCAAGGTGCTTCGGGATAGGGATTCCAAATACCTTGAAGACCTGCGGGAAGGCCACCAGGACGTGAGGTCGCAATGAGAAGATAACGCCCAAAGGCGAGGAAGAGCGCTTCCAAGGCGGGGTCTCCCTCGGGATGGTCGCGATAAGCGGCCAATCGCTGTGGGGTCGGGAGATCGCGTTCGGGCGCATCAAGCCGTAGCGCAAGGCGACGATAGAGGGCGCGCGTATCTGCGCGATGACGTTCGCGTAAAGCTTCAAAGGTGAAATCCGCAAGCGCAGAAAAGCGAGCGGCACAACGTTCGGCTGCAGGTGTACCTCGAAAGCCAAGCGCAGGACTCATCTCGTAATTGGTCTCCACTGCGGTGAGCAACGTCCATTGCCGCACATCCTTGAGAATGAGCGCTTCTGGGGTTACCTCCACCTGCGCAGCATCGCAATGAACCAAACGACTTTGTGAACGGCATTGGAGGCCATTGGCAAGGGTCGCATCAAGGATGAGTTCGGAGGGCGACAGGGTGAGTGTGTCACTGGGACGATTCCGTGCGAGGGTAATCGCAACGCGTGCCAACGGTGCATCAGCGGTGTAACGTAGCGCGATGACGCGGTCAGGATAGGAGCAGAAGGCCTCGGAGTGAATCGTTATCCCATTGCGTATGGCAATAGCACGCACCGCAGCAGTGTCAAAATCAAGTTCGCGTCGAAAGCCTTCCTTGTGTACGGGCGCGCCGAAGTCAATCAGTAAATCCGCTACGGGTTGTTGGCCGCCAAATCCCGAGGCTGAATCAGGCCCATGCGAACCATTGTAGGGCTTATCGCCGAGCGCATCAATGCCAGGATTTGCGCCACCAGACCAGAAAGCGGCCGAGGAAAGCGTGTAGCGGTCACGTCCCGAACCATGAAAGACCGAAACACCCGTAAACCCATTGCCCAATGGATAAGGTTCACCCTCCCACAAGCGTGCAGGATTGGTGTAACGTCCTTCGGTTAGCGCGTACGTGCGCTCACAAAGGATGTCTACCCCCTCGCCCATGGCACGATGCTTAGGGTAGGAGGGTGGAGGCGTAGGACGTACTGGCGCTGGCGCACCGATTCGAACGCCCTCAAAAGCCTCTGAAGTTACCGCTGGCACAAGTTGATGTGGGAAGAGTACCGTATAGGCGGGGCAATCAGACCAAAAACCCTCAAAAGCGCTGCCAGCGACCAACCGCGCTAACGGTGCAATCACCCCTAAAAGAAGAAAGAATCGTCGCCCATTCATACGCCTCACATTATAACATATGGGCGTGCCTACCGACGCTGTCAAGCGTTTAGATGTCAATTGCGCAGTGATGAAATAAAATGCGTGCGGAGTGGGAAGGGCGTGAAGTAAAATAAGGATGTCCTCGCGGAGGTGTTGAGGATTGGTGTATGTTTAACAACAAAAGGAATGAACAGATGAAGAAGATTTTGCTTTTAGCAATGATGGCGATGATGTTCGGCCTTGTAGGGTGCGGTTCATCTGAGACGCCAGAGTCTACGGTGACACAGTGGGTAGATGCAGTGCTTGCAGCGGATTATGAGGCTGCAAATGCGTTGTGTGATGGCTTTGGAATGTCGCTCGCAACGAATGTCACGATTAATCAAACTAAAGACGGAAGCCCTCGCAAGGAAGAGGTGCGTGCCTTTTTGACAGGATTAAAGGATTTGCGTTCTAAGGTTGAGGGTGACACTGCGAAGGTCTATTGTCCCGCTCGACCTGACAAGCCTATTTTTGAACTTAAAAAGGTCGATGGTAAGTGGAAGATCGTTGGCGAGGGTATCTAAGCTAAAGGTTTGTTTTAAATTGTTGAAGGCGTCCTTGGGTAGTTCCTAAGGATGCCTTATTTATATTTTTTAGTTCTTCAATACTTTGTACTCTATTTTTCCGGCCGTAACTTATTCATTTTTAATAACTTATTTTGAATATTTTATGGCCGGCAATTTTAAGCTTAAAATCAGTACAATTTGTACTATTCATGCAAAATTTAAACAGTACAATTTTTTGGGGGCAAGATATTTTAAGGGAAAATTTCCGCTCGGGAAGAAATCTTAAATAGTACAATTTTTTGCACGGGACTTTTTAGACCTGTCTAGAAAACTTTAGAAAATAGTACGAAGGACCGAAGAAGTGAAACAATAGGGTTGTGCTATCATCATCGGCGTTTTCGGTCTCTAACTCAGTTGGTAGAGCACGACACTTTTAATGTTGGGGTCGCGGGTTCGTTCCCCGCGAGACCGGCCATCTTAAACCTCTCAAACGCACGTTTGAGAGGTTTTTTGTTGCCCTAAAATAAAAAAATCACCAGCATTTGCTGGTGATTTTCAATACATTAAATTTGACTAAAATAATGTATATGGTAAACTAGACGTTATCCCGTTAATCGGGAATCGCTGCATAGATTAGTAAAAATAGAAGGCCTAGAACGAAGCCAATTGAGCCTGTGATAATCCCAGACATCCCCTTTCCGCTTTTAACTTCAGCACATCCACATCCAATGCCTCCTGCGGAAAGAATCATTCCAAACCATGCAGTCCACGATAACACTAAGCCAAGAATACCAAGAACAAGTGCCAAAGTAGCTAAAATACTCGAGTTTTGGCTTCCTTCAAACTCTTGTCGAGGTACAACTAGGGGTGTTGTATTGCCCGCTCCAAAAGTATTATAAATCTGAATTGGAGCATTTTGTTGTGAACGAGCTCGATGAAGCTCATTACCACACGCCATACAGAATTTATTCCCAGTTGATTGCTGCTTTCCACAGTGAGCGCAAAACATTTGTTCGTCAGTCATATCCACTTAATCTCTCCATTTAGCGTTAAATTCTTCATGCGACATCTGCCCAGAGGCGGCATCCACCGCATCTGTGACAACTGCTTGAATAATTATCCCCCAAAGAGCAATGGAAATCACCCACAAGAGGAACGATGTTACGGCAGGACCATAATTTTTATTTGTGAGTTTTGCTCGTCTAAACAAATACCAATAAGGGAAAAGACACGACCGAATTCCGATTTCAGCCACTTCTTTTCTATACCCTGCCTTTTCTAATACTGCTTCATCTTTAAGCGTCAAAATGATTAATACAATTCCCGCACAAATGAAAGCTGCACCCCTCGACGAACTGATGATGCCCACCACATACCAAACTATAATCGGCACAATCGCCAGTAACCATGCCCACTTATCCGTTAAGGGAAGCCGCTCTTTCGACTGTTGCGAGGTAGAACTTTTGAAGGCTTCGTTTTTAACTTTTACGCGCTTGCCAGACGGCAGCGTCACAATTTTATAGGGAGATTCCTGCGAAACACTTTCTTTTTGCAGTGTTTTAGTCTCAGCCACAAGCGACTCGGTTGTTGAATTATCCAAATGTGTCGGCACGCTCGGTTCAACTAACGACTCATGACTTTTTCCACATTTTGGGCAAAATCGAACTTGAGCTTGAAGTTCATTTCCACAGTTTGTACAAAACATACCATTTCCTTTCTTTTACTAGCAGTTTTCTTACTAAGCGAAAGGAACTCGTTTTATTTTACTGAGATAAAATAAAGCGTGTTCTTCGCCCAATCATCTTCAGTAGAGGCCTACCACAGCCCGAGTGACGACAAGTGAACAGAGAACACGCTAGGAAATGAATCCTAACGCGCCTCCGCATTACAACTCGTTCACTCAGAGAAAAGTGGTAGTTTCTACTGAACAAATTGTTATGCGTTAACGCATCTTTTAGTACGTCTGAGAGGTGGCAAGAGGACGCATCACGTCATCGCCCCAATCAAACTATGTGATGGTAGTATAGACCTTTTTAGGATTTAATTCAATAAGAAATTATTGCCCATCACAAAGTATTAATTCTTCATTATTCCGTACTATATTTGCCGAGTCGTAACTTATTCATTTACAATAACTTATCTTGAATATTTTATGGCAGGTAATTTTAGGCTTAAAATCAGTACAATCAGTACTATTCATGCAAAATTTAAACAGTACAATTTTAGGCGGGGACTTTTTGGCCCTGTCTAGAAAACTTTGGAAAATAGTACGGAGGGCTGAAGAAATGAAACAAATGGGTTTGCAAATGATTGACGGATTGGGGGCTATAAAGCGTTAAAAACAATGTGAAAAGAGATTACTTTTAAGGGGTTTTTGAAAACAAGCCTTTTTGCCTTTCAAAACAACCCTTTTTGATCTTGAAAAGAGGTTGTTTTGGGAGTCAATTTCAGCCTTTTCTAAAAACCGCTTAAAATCAAGCATTTAATGGCGCAGCGTTGAATGGATGCGCTCATGGTTGATGATGGGTGTAAAAGAGGGTTATGTTATGCGTCAAAGAGCCAGGTGGAGAGGTAGCGGTCGCCGCCGTCGGGGATGATGACGATGATGCGTTTGCCGGCGTAGGCTTCGTTGCGGGAGAGGTCGCGGGCTACTGAGAGGGCGGCGCCTGCTGAGATGCCGACGAGTAAGCCATCGGTCTTGGCGATGGTACGCGCAGCTTCGCCAGCGGCTTCTGCGCTAACGGCGATGGCGCGTGTAATAAGGGCGGTGTCTAAGTTCTTGGGAATGAAGCCTGCGCCGATGCCTTGGAGTTTATGGGGGCCAGGGGTGCCACCACTGATAACGGGGGAGGTGTCTGGCTCTACAGCGATAACTTCGAGATTGGGATTCTTGGACTTAAGCACAGTCGCAATGCCCGAAAGGGTGCCACCAGTGCCAACGCCTGCGACTAAGACATCGACTTGGCCATCGGTGTCGCGCAGGAGCTCGTAGGCAGTCTGTTCGCGGTGGGCGGCGGGATTGGCTGGGTTTTCAAATTGTTGGGGAATCCAACTGCCTGGGTTGGCCGCTTGTAGGGCTTGGGCTTCTGCGATGGCGCCTGTCATGCCGCGTTCGCCTGGGGTGAGGACGAGTTCTGCACCATAGGCGGCAAGGAGCTTGCGGCGTTCGGCGCTCATGGTTTCGGGCATGGTGAGGATGAGGCGATAGCCTTTAACGGCGGCGGCAAGGGCGAGGCCGATGCCTGTATTACCGCTAGTGGGTTCAATGATGAGGCCGCCAGGCGCGAGGAGTCCATCGCGTTCGGCGGCTTCAATCATGGCGAGGGCAACGCGGTCTTTGATGCTGCCACCGGGATTAAAGTATTCGACCTTGGCGAGGAGTTCTGCGTGGCCATCGTTGAATCGATTGAGGCGCACGAGAGGGGTGTTGCGGGCGGTCTCAAGGATGGTGTTGTAGATGGGCATAGGAGGCTCTCGCGTAGGGTGGTTTAGCGGGCTTGTTTGGCGGTGGAGCCAACGCGATAACGGCCGCGGGTGGCAAGGAGGTAGATCTGTAAGGGGCTCCGATTGCCAGGGATAATGCGGCGATGGATATCATCGGGCGCGGCTTCAATGGGGCGCATATACTTGCCCGTGGTTAAGATGTAGGTGTAGCCAATGGCTTTGACGGTGGCGCGTAAATCGTCTGCAGGGACGCCCACGGGCAAGGAGAAGAGTTTAGGGGAGTGACCAAGAACGCCCGTCATCCACTTGCGTGCGAGCTGGAGCTCGTCAGTGAGGGTGGGGGCGGAGACTTGGTCGGCCGCGATGGTGGAACCGAATTCAACGAGGCCTGAGCGCACCATTTCCTTGACTTCTAAGACTTTGAGGTGGTCGGCATTCTGGGGATCCAAGGGCGGAATGAGGCAGGTGGCCTTGGCTTTGAGTTTGCGTAGGATGGGGAAGAGGGCAAAGAAGGCGTCGCGGGTGCCGCCATCAAAGGTGAGGACGACGGACTTCTGGTCGGGTGCTGCGATGGCTTCAGAGGTGGTGAGGAGTCGGTAGTTGGCCGCCTTGAGATTGAGGATGAGCTTTTCGAGGGCTGCAGGGTGGATGGTCTCCTCGGGGTGTGCGGGGTCAACGGGCTTTTCGGCCACGTGACGGAAGCAGAGGAAGATCGGCACATCGCGTGCAGAGCGCGGGCGCCACCAAGCAACCAAAAGCGAAATGAGTAATGTCACGCCCAACCAAACGGCTGCGCCGATGAGACGGGTTTGCCAAGTGAGTGGGCACATAATCCAAATGGTCATCAAGACAACCCAAATGGCTGCTAACCAACGAAAGCGTGCTTCGTACGAAGAGAGAAGACCCAAAGTCATAGTTGACTCCTTGTTTGGGCTGTGAGTGCTTGTCCACCATGGGCCGCTCATCACAGTCATTCAATAATGTAGCAAAATCACCCCTATGGGATAAACCCTTTTTTTGCTTCTTGTGTGCTTTTCTTGTGAGAACGCAGGGGAGCGGAGGAGGGGTGTACGGAGGGGTGGGATTTTAATTACTTGACAGAGCACAGGGAGATTTGGTACAGTTTCGGTTCATTGCAGATTTTGGAATTTGAATCTTCGCAGATTTTGATTCGCAGATTTTGAATAGGTCTCAACGACGAGAGGAATACACATCATGAAGATGACTTGGCAACCTTCTAAGATTAAGCGCGTTCGCAAGATTGGTTTCCGCGCTCGCATGGCTACTAAGGGCGGTCGCAAGATCTTGGCTCGCCGCCGTGCTAAAGGCCGCAAGGCATTGGTTCACGCTTAAGTGAATCGCTCGGGGGGCACGCTGTGACCGATACCCCTGTGTGCGGCGTTGTTTCCAAAGGAGGCTCCTACCAGGCGCCTCCTTTGCTTTTGTCGCCTTTTAGACTCCCTGAAGACGTGTTTTCGGCGTTGTTTGAAAAGGGGAAGTCTGAGGCGAATCGCTCATTGGTGCTGCGTTATGTGCCCAATGGGTTGGAGAAGACGCGCATAGGGGTGATTACGACGAAGCGGACGTTCCGTAGGGCGGTGGATCGCACGCGTGCCCGTAGGCTGATGCGTGAGGCGTTTCGATTGGAGCGTACGCAGTTGGCCGTGGGGTACGATTTGGTTTTGATTGGGCGGCAGGCTTTGACAACGCTGCGATGCCAAGAGGTGCGAAGCGACCTTTTAAAGTTGTGTCGCCGTGCGAAGTTGCTGGCGAATCAAGGTCGCAGTGGACAGTGAGGCTATAATGGCGCGTGCACGATGGCAACAATGGCTTGCGAATGGGTTGATTGCCTGCGTGCGGTTCTACCAGCAGACGTTGCATAGCTTCTTTGGGTATGGCAGCTGCCGTTTTACACCGACGTGTTCGCAGTATATGATTGAAGCGGTGCAGGTGTATGGGCCCTTTAAAGGGTTGGGCTTAGGGCTCTGGCGCATTTTACGATGTAACCCGTTTTGTCGGGGTGGGTACGACCCAGTACCATTGCCTCGACAGGACAGAAACGAGATGAATGATGAATAAGAATGACAAGATTTGGGTGGTCGTATTGGTGGCCGCACTCTTGGGTTATTTTGCATGGAGTTGGCTCTCTCCGAAGCCAGCACAGCCTGCTCAGCCAGCGCCTGTAGTGGCGCCAGTAGCGCAGACTACCGCACCTGCGGTGACGCCGAGTGCGCCTGCGCCTGTAGTGGCTCCAACGCTTCAACCTGCGCAGCAGCAGTTCTACACGCTCAAGAATGACGAGGTGGTCTTGACCTTCTCTGATTTGGGCGCTCGTTTGACGAAGGCTGAACTCTTACAGTATCGCAAGGAAAACACCGAAGACTCCGCGCATGTGGTCTTGGAAACGGGTGATTTGATGAATCTCTCGTTTGAGGGCGCTGCGCAGTATTTGAAGTATCAGGTGGCAACGCCTGATGCGCAGACGTTGGTTTTCTCTACGGTGTTGCCGACAGGGGTGACCTTGGAACGTACGGTGACGTTGGGCGATAACTACGTGGTAGGCGTGCGCGATGCCTTCCGTGCGGCTCAGAATGCAGCGATCGCTCCTTATCAGTTCAGTGCGGGTGCGTTTCATTTGACTGACAAGCAAGGCGATACGATTGGTTTTGATACGCTCGCTGCTGGTGAAGATGATCCCGAATACCATGAAGGGGATTTGGCAAAGCTCTTGGGTGCACGTAGCGCATTCTTGGGTTGCGGTACGAGTTCTGATCCGACTGGCTTGCCTTTGACGGGCAGTGCTTCTTTGGCTACTGCACAGACGTGGGTAGCATTGAAGAGCCGCTTCTTTGCAACGTTGGTGATGCCTCCAGTGGCGGCGCCGTGCACGTATGGCGTGTCGCGTGATCCTGCGGCTAAGACGTTGCAGATTACAGGCGTGAATGCCGCCTTTACCTATCCTGCGATGCAGCTCACGGGCGGAGTTTCTTCTGGCGTGGTGACGCGTTTGTACGTGGGCCCTAAGTTGTTGAGCAATCTCAAGGCTTTTGGTAACAATGCAGACGACGTGATGGACTTCGGGATGTTCTCGTGGTTCTGCGCATTACTCTTGCCGATTTTGAACTTCTTCTACAACTTAATCCCGAACTACGGCGTGGCGATTGTGCTGTTGACCCTGCTCGTGCGTGTGGTCTTCTGGCCGTTGACGCACAAGAGCACGGTTTCGATGCGTAAGATGAGTGTGGTGCAGCCTCAGATTAAGGCCTTGCAGGCACAGTTTAAGGATAATCCGCAGAAGTTGCAACAGGAAACGCTTAAGCTCTATCGCGAGCACAAGGTGAATCCTTTCTCGAGTTGCTTGCCGATGTTGGTGCAGATTCCGATCTTCATTGCGCTTTTCACGGTGTTGCGCTCTGCAGTGGAATTGCGTTTCGCCGACTTCCTCTGGATTGCCGACCTTTCGCAGCCTGAAAACCTCTTTGCAGGTATCTTGCCGATGCCGCTCAATATCTTGCCGATTTTGACGGCCGTTACGATGGGTTTGCAGACGCACCTTTCGCCCGCTTCGGGTGACCCTGCGCAGAAGAAGATGATGACGTGGATGATGCCGATTATGTTGCTCTTCATGTTCTACTCGATGCCGTCTGCGCTCTGCTTGTATTGGACGATTTCGCAGGTCCTTTCGATTGCACAGATGTGGTACATCCACAAGACTACGGCCACAACGCCGACTAACGCTTAAGTAATACCATGAAAGCTCAAGATATTACAGCCGTTTCCGCAGTGCTCCCTTCATCGGAGGCTGCGGAATGTCTTTTAGAATTGCTCGATGCTGATGCCTTTACACCCACCGTTTGGGAAGACATTGAAACGGGTAATGTGCGTTTAGACATCTTCTTGGAAGATCCTGCTGCAGCCGAAGGTGTAGAAGACGCTGTGCGTGCAACGGCAGCGATCGCAGGCCTTGAGGTGCAGCTGACGCGCGATACGCTCCCTGCGGCAGATTGGTCGGAAGCGTGGAAGCGTTTCTTCCATGTGGAGCACATCACCAACCGTGTTACGATTCGTCCTTCTTGGGAAGATTACGCAGCGCGTGAAGGTGAAGTGGTGATTACGCTTGACCCCGGAATGAGCTTCGGTACAGGGAAGCATCCGACAACGCGTGCCTGCTTAGAAATGCTTGATGAGCTCGCTGTGGGCGATTTGAATCGTCCAGTGTTGGACATGGGCTGCGGCAGTGGGATTCTCTCGATTGCAGCGCAGAAGTTGGGCTTTACGCATGTGCGTGGGTTTGATTATGATGCGGATGCTGTGGCCGTGGCAAAGGAAAATGCTGAGCTGAATGGCGTATGTATTCCGTATGAAACGCGCGACTTGGCGAATAACTTGGATCAGGGCGCTGTAGTGCTTGCCAATATCTTGGGCCCTGTCTTGATTGAATACGCTGCAGAAGTGGCATGTGCTGTATTGCCAGGGGGCGCTTTGGTTGCTTCGGGTATCTTGGATACGCTCTATCCTGAAGTGAAGGCTGCTTTTGAAAAGTACGGCTTGCAAGAGGTTTCGTCGCGCTTGATTGGTGAATGGCGTTCGGGCCTTTTCACGCGCTCAATGGAGGACTAAGATGGAATTCGCAAATCTCGTTGCGTGGCTTCCTTGCGTAGGCCAGTGGATCGCGGCTATTTTTGCGATGGCCTTTGGTATGTGGGTCTTAACCAAGAGTGCGGACCTCTTTGTTGAAGGCGCAGTAGCGCTTGCAACGCGCCTTAAAATGCCCGCATTGCTTGTGGGCTTCATCATCGTAGGATTTGGCACAAGCGCGCCCGAAATGTTAGTTTCTGCGCTTGCAGCGGCACAGGGCTCCACGCCGTTGTCGCTTGGAAATGCCTACGGAAGCAACATCACGAATGTGCTATTGATTTTAGGCGTGTCGATGTTGGTGGCGCCGATTGTGCTTCATCGCGCAGCGCTTCGCCGCGATGTGCCCTTTTTGCTGGGCATTATCGCCTTGTTCTTCCTCTTGGGTTTGAATGGTTTTTCACGCTTAGACGGCATTATTCTGGTGAGCGTCTTTTTGCTCTTTTTGGGTTGGCAGATTGGGATGGTGTTTCATCAACGTAAGACTGGCACTGTCAATGCGGAAGAAGAAATCGCGCAAGATGCTGAAAAGTCAATGGGCATCATCCTTTCGCAGACCTTTGGTGGTTTAGGATTGCTCTTGCTTTCTTCTCAGATTTTGGTGAGTGCGGCTTGTTTTATGGCGAATCGTGCGGCTGCAGCGGCTGGAATTACGCCTGAAGCTGCAGAACTCATCGTAGGCGTTACGATTGTGGCACTGGGTACTTCTTTACCTGAATTGATGGCATCTGTCGCTGCAATGCGTCATGGACAACCCGACATCGCGCTTGGCAATGTGGTGGGGTCAAACTGCTTTAACATTTGTATTGTGGCAGGGTTGGCATTGATTATTCGCCCAACGGTGGGTGAGAGTGTGCCTTCTGCATTGATGGTGCGTGATCCTTTGATTATGTTGGGGACGACTCTTTTGCTTGCTTGCTGCGGTTGGGGCGCGTGGGCGCTCTTGAATCGACGCGGGAAGCGTGGCGAGGCGATTACTTTGACGCGTTGGTGGGGGGTACTTTACCTCGCCCTTTGGATTGGCTATACCTTGCTTGCGGTGTGTTGCACGCGCGATTAAGGGACTCTGTTAGAAGTGAGCGATTAGAAGACGATGAGCCTTTTTTTAATCATTCTTGAGTTGTTTATCTTTACGTGCATTCCAGCATTAGAACTGCGCTTCTCCATTCCGATGGGATTTTTCGCTTTAAAGACCGAGGCGGGCGTTCCTTTAGATTGGTGGTGGGTGGCAATTATTTGCACGGTGGCAAACATCATCTTAGGCATTGGTGTGTATGAGATACTTTTGCCTATTTTGCGCTTTATGTGCCGCTTTAAGTGGTTCGCAGATAAACTTTGGAAGCATGTAGAAGTGCGTCGCGATAAGTTGCGCCCAGTAGTAGAGAAGTATGGCGAATGGGGCTTGGCGCTCTTTATTGGCGTGCCACTTCCTGGAACGGGCGCAGTGACAGGTGCAGCGGGGGCCTTTTTGCTTGGATTTAAGCGTTCGCGCTTTTACATTGCGAACATCGTGGGCGTTCTTATCGCAGCGATTTGCGTGACGGCGCTTTGCCTTTTGATTCAAAATGGCGTGGTGGCAGAAGATTCCTTCTTACGGACGCTCTTTATCAAAGACGTGCATTAAAGGCGAAAGTCTCGTGTAATACGACCGCTCGGCGCACGCTGAGCGGTTCTTTTTTGGGTGTTGATGTACGTATTTTTGGGTGCACAGTGGGGAATGCATTTCGCAAAAGAAATGCTTTTCTACCTTGCGCTTCAGTTTAATTGGTGGTATGCTTTAAGTAGTATTATTTGAGTACTCTCTGGCAAAGGAGCCAACTATGGATTTTCTAAAGACGTTTTCTCTCTTCGCAACGGTTGCAGCAGTGATTTCTTTGACGGGTTGCCAGCAGGCAAAGACTGTAAAAACGCAAGAGCCTGTATCTGCTGGAGAGACTGCTACGCAGGCTCAGGATACGTTGGCTGCATGGCTCGCAGAGGCCAAGGAACCTACAGTGGTGGCATGTTCTGTTAGCCGTGATATAGCGCCGACGGCTGTGGATGGCTTTAATACGATTGCTGAGAAGGTTGCTGCGATTTATCAGGCTGTCTATGCCGAAGCTCAAGAAACGGCCACGGCACGTGATTCTGGCGATGTGATGGCCGATGCAGTGCTTGCAAAGGTCGCAGAGGGCGTTGCAAATGGCGAAACTTCTGTTGATTGGAAGTCTGCTGCACAAGATGCCGTGATCTCCAATTATCAGGAAACGGTGAAGGCGATTGAAGAACAGCGTAAGACTTTGGCAGATTATTCGGTTTCGTTGAAGTCTGAGCCCTCTGTTGCCGCAATCACGAATGGCGTTGAGAAGACCTCAGTTTTGATTAAGATGGGTAAGGATACCGCGGAATTGGGTCGTCAATTGAAGGCCGCAGGTGAAGGCGCTTCTGCGATTCGTATGCGTCGCATCTCTACCGCACTTGGAAAATAAGCCCGTTTTGAATAAGGGTTGAATTAACCCTAAAAAGCACTGCTTTTAAAATTAAATAAGGGTTGAATCGCAAGGCAATTAAAGCCTTTTCATTTGGCCTTGCAAATCGCCTGTAAAAAGGTGTTTTATCCTTAGTTTAAAAGGTCTGGGGGAATCAATGGCCAAACTCCTCATTTACAAGGATTATTTTCGTTCTGGACGCGGTGCCGACCGCGCAACTGCGACCTTGGCGAATGCAATGGCTGCGCGTGGATATGACGTGCATGTCGTCACGTTACAGCCCGCAAAAGAACCTTTCTCTGTGACATTCGCTCCAGCGGTAACTTGCCATTGTCTCCCGAACCCAAAACGCCCCTTTGCGCGACAACTGAATAAGTGGTTGCTTACTTCTGCTGTAGGTGAACGCATCCTTGCGCGTTGCTTTCCGAAGTTGGATATTGTGCGCGTTGTTTCAAAGCGTTTGCAAGCGATGATTGAGCGTATTGCACCAGATGTAGTGGTGGCGGCAGGGACGAATGAATGCGTGGACATTCTACTCGCAGGCCCCATCCCAGCGCCTGTAGTAACGATGTTTCATGTGTTCCCGCCAGAGTGTTTCCGCAAGAATAAGTTCCGTCGCGTTTCTCGGTTAAAGGTCGTTTTGCAGCATGTGGCGGAGTGTCAGGTGTTGCTGCCCTCGCATTGCGAGACTTTGCGTCCATATACAACTGCGCCGATTACTGCGATTGGGAATGGGGTGTCATATCCTGCAGACGAGGCTTTGCCAAGTGTGACTTCGCGCGACAAGAGCATTGTCTATGTAGCCTACTTCTCAAAGGATAAGAATCACCTCGAATTATTAGACGCATTTGCGCGTTTAAATGCTCCAGATTGGACGCTTCACCTTTATGGAAGCGGTACGCCAGAGTGGGAAACGCGTTTGAAGACGCGTGCAGAAGAACTCGGCATTACCGCGCGCGTTCGTTTTATGGGAATTACGCACACGCCGCGCCCAATCTTATTGCGCGCCGGGATCTGCGCATTTGCATCCAAGGTGGAAGGGTTTGGCTTGGCACTTGCAGAAGCGATGTGGTGTGGCTTACCTTGCGTGGGCTTTAAGCATGCTCCAGGCGTGAATGAATTGATTACTCACGAGGCAAATGGCTTGCTCGCAGAGGATGGCGCAGAAGCCTACGCAGCACAGTTGCAGCGTCTGATTGATGATGAAAGTTTACGTGACCATTTAGGCGAAGTCGCCGCACGAACTGCACGTCGCACATGGTCGCAAGCAACCGTTGAGCAACAATGGGACGATTTATTCCAACGCAATATGCATAAAGCTACGAACGCAACTGAAGCGTAATCGCAAAAAACGTATTTTAAATCGGCTTAATTACCCCTGAAAACGCCTTTAATAAAGGTTTTTCTCAGGGGTAAACCCTTATTTATGAGGGTTTTAGAGAGGAAAAGTTAAAAAAAGCCCTTTAAATCAACTTTTCTGCTTGATTTTTTTAAATTAAAAATCCATAATAAGAGCATATTCGGCGGATGACCTGCCGGACAAACACAATCAAGGAGTTATTCCCCCATGGCTAAGAAGACGACTGCCAAGCCGATGACCAAGGCTGCAATGATCGATGCACTCGCTAAGGACACTGGTTTCACCAAGGTGACCATTGAAGAAGTTTACGGTGCAATCCTCGCTCTCACCGCTAAGGAAACCAAGAAGGTTGGCGCCTTCACCCTTCCTGGCCTCGGCAAGTTCGCTGTCGTTCAGCGCAAGGCTCGCATGGGCCGCAACCCCGCCACCAAGGAAGCAATGAAGATTCCCGCCAAGAAGGCTGTGAAGTTCACCGTTTCCAAGTTGGTGAAGGACAAGGTCCTCGGCAAGTAAGCTTTAGCTGAAATGCATTTAGCAGGCATGGAGCAATCCGTGCCTGTTATTTTATATTTAAATCAAATGGAAATATATTTTGAATAGCGAAAACAGAAATCAGTTACAATTTACCTGCAATTGGCATGTAGTATTTTGTTAAAGAAATCACGCATGTGTCGTTTATGCGGGTATTGAATAATGCGACACTCTAAAGATTAAAATTTAAAGTGTATTGGTTGTTAATGGACCATTATGAAATAGTTAAAGGAATCAGCTAATTAGAAATATTGACGCGTGGAATGTAAAAGTAATACTTGACGTGCACTTTTACTGACGCTTTGAATGTAAAAATGTTAGATTTTTGTTAGAAATATTCATATAGATGTGTGAGTTGGCGATTAAAGAAAGTAATAAATCATTGAAAATATAAGGAGTTATTAACATCTTAATGGTTTAGAATAAAGTGATGTAAAATAAAGAAAGATGTTGTAGTATTTACGATGAGTGTGTTAGAATACTTTCGAAATGAAGATGATTATGTGAAGAAGGCTGTATGAAAAAAGTCATTTCTTACATTTACTATTTATTGGTTGCGGGCTTGTGGAATCTTTATCGATTGATTCCTATCTCGTGGACGTATCGAATCGGCTGGGGTATTGCCGTTGGTTCGTTTGCGCTTTGCCGTAAATCAAAACGTGCGCTCGTGGCGATTGATAATGTAATTATTGCAGGTCTCGCAAAGACGCGTAGAGAAGCGTATTATATCGCTCGTAACTCGTTGGGTCATTTCGTTGGTCATATTTGTGAGGCATTGCGTGCGCCGCGCCTCGTGACGCATGATAACTGGCGTGAGTATGTCTCTGTGGAAGTTTCTCCTGCGTCACAGAAGGTACTCTTTGAAGAAAAGAAGCCCTATGTTTTGGCTACGGGCCACTTGGGTGCATGGGAAGCTGCCATTGTAGCACTTACGAGCGTGCGCCCGTTGTTGGCCGTGGCTCGCATGATGGACAACCCTTATATCCAGCGCTTCTTAAATCGCAATAATTTCCGTGGCGGCGCTACGATTATTCCGAAAAGCCGTGGATTCTCAAGCTCGGTTATTCGTCAATGGCAAGAATCCAATGCTGCGTTGGCAATTTTGTTTGATCAACACGCCTCTCATGGCGCACCTGTAACTTTCTTTGGCAACCCTGTTTCGGTGTATACCTCTCCTGCACGCTTGAGTTATAAGACTAATAGCCCGATTATCGTGGGTGGGTTCTTGCGCGCAGGCTTCAAGAAGTACAGAATGGTGGTTGTCGGTGATCCGATTTACCCAGACCTTTCAAAGCCACAAGATCAAGCAATCCAAGAATTGACTGCTGAATGTATCTCGCGCTTGGAAAAGGTTATTGCGATGGCTCCTGATCAGTATTTGTGGTTGCATCGCCGTTTCCGTGGGATCCCTGTTCCCGAAGTTCCTGAAAAATGAGTGGTTGGTATCAACCCGTAGATGATGCTCACGTCCGTCGAGAACGTACACGGGCGCGTCAATTGCGTGCATCTCCATGGTGGAAGTCGCAATTGGCAAAGGGGCTTTGTTATCATTGTGGGAAATCTTTTCCGCCAAATGAATTGACGATGGATCATTTGATTCCGGTGGCGCGTGGCGGCACTTCCACAAAGGGGAATGTTGTGCCTGCGTGCTTTGCATGTAATCAAGCGAAGGCTGCTCAAATGCCTGCGGAGCAGATTTTAGAGTCGCTAGGCTTTGATGATGACGATTTCCCGCCAGAGATGTATGATTTATAAAAAGGTTTTCTGTTTCTTTTGGGTTAAAGACTTTACAGTTAAAACAAAAAGCTCGATGGTGAACATCGAGCTTTTTTGTTTTGAAAGATGAAATAAGCTTATTTTAAAGGTGTAATTACAGCTCTAAATTTGCTTATTCAAATCAATCGTTGAATGGACGAACTTATTCGTAGGCTTCTGCTGGAGCAGGGTAGGAGCCATTACCAACGGAGGACGCGTAGTCACTCAGTGCGTTTTGGACAGCTTCGCCGAGATTAGCAAAGCGACGAACAAACTTCGCAAGACGGTTTTGGTTGAGGCCTAAGAGGTCTTGCCACACTAAGATTTGGGCATCGGTGTCAGGGCCTGCGCCAATGCCAATCACAGGAATTGAGAGCGCAGCTGCGACCTTCGCACCGAGTGCGGAAGGGATGCATTCAACCACTAATGCAAAGCAACCTGCAGCTTCAAGCATTTTGGCTTCTTCAATGAGGCGGTTTGCTGCGTCTTCATCGCGTCCTTGTACGCGGAAACCCATCGCAAGGCAGGATTGCGGCGTGAGGCCTAAATGGCCGCAAACGGGGATGCCAGCATCAACCAAGCGACGAATCAAAGGCGCGCAGCGTTCGCCGCCTTCTAATTTTACGGCGTCTGCTCCACCTTCTTGGATAAGACGGACGGCATTGCGGAACCCTTCGTCGTCATTTGCTTGATAGGAGCCAAACGGCATATCCACGAGTAAGAGCGAATTCTTGAGCACGCGTCCAACGCATTGAGCATGGTAGACGACGTGATCAACGGTGACGGGCAGGGCCGTATCGTGGCCCTGCATCACGTTCCCAAGGGAGTCGCCCACCAAGACAAGCGGGAATGCGTCGCAATCCATCGCCTCAATCAGTGCCGCGCTTGTGGCGTCATAGCAGGTGACGGTGGCGAATTTACGCTTACCTTTGAGGGCGCGGATTTTGCTTGGCGTCCAATTACGCATGATTTAACCCTCTTAGAAGAGTCCCTTAACCTTGCCAGTTTCTGCATCAACGTCAACACGACGATACGCCGGGTTTGCGGAAGTGCCAGGCATGAGCATGATCTTGCCAGAGACGGGGACGATGAAGCCTGCACCCTGATAGATGAGGATGTCCTGCACTTTGAGGCGCCAGCCTGTCGGGCGGCCAATCTTCGTGGCATCGTCAGAGATGGAGTACTGGGTCTTTGCCATGCAGATGGGGAGGTTTGCAGTTTCGGGATTGGCTTCAAATGCCTTCAACTTTTCGAGTGCTGCGGGTTCATAGTCCACACCGTCGCCGCCGTAAACTTCCTTAACCTGCTTTTCAATGCGTGTGGAGAGCGGTTCGGAGAGGTCGCAGAGGAATTGGAAGTCCACGGGATCTTCGCAAGCGGCAATGACCTGCTGAGCGAGTTCTTCGGCACCTTCACCACCCTTTTCCCAATGCTTGGAGAGGGCAAAACGGCAACCTGCTTCTTCGGTGATTTGCTTGACGAGTGCGACTTCTGCATCGGTATCGGTGTAGAAGTGGTTCAAGCACACCACAGGGCGAATGCCTGCGCGACGGATAATGTCGATGTGTGCGAGCAAGTTGGTGCGGCAACCAGCTTCAAGGAGTTCAAGATTTTCCTTCGTATAAGCTTCGTCAAGCGGAGTGCCAGGCTTGACGTCTGGGCCGCCGCCATGGCGCTTGAGTGCGCGAACGGTTGCTACGAGCACCACTGCATCGGGCTTGAGACCAGAGCAACGGCACTTGATGTTCCAGAACTTTTCAAAGCCCATATCGGAGGCGAAGCCACTTTCGGTGACAAGGTAGTCTGCGAGTGCGCAACCCACGCGGTCTGCAACCACAGAGTTCTGGCCGATTGCGATGTTTGCGAAGGGGCCTGCATGCACGAGCACGGGCTGGCCTTCAAGGGTCTGCATCAAGGTGGGATCGAGTGCGCGGACGAGCCATGCGGTCATTGCACCGCCGACTTCCAAGTCGTCTGCAGTGACGGGTGTGCCGTCCTTGGAGTAAGCCACGATGATCTTACCAATGCGCTTGCGCAAGTCTGCGAGGTCTGCGGCCACTGCGAGAATAGCCATCACTTCGGAGGCGACAGTGATGTAGAAGCCGGAGTCCATTTCAAAGCCATTGAGCGTGCCTGCGCCCATGCCAATGCGAATCTGACGCAAACCTTGTGCGCAGAAGTCAAGTGCCCAACGCATCTGCACACGTGCAGGGTCAATGTCTAAACGCTTCAAGCCCTTGGAAGCGAGCCATTCATCGTCGTGATTGCGTTCGTGCTGCATGCGTGCATTGAGGGCCACCATACAAAGGTTATTTGCCTTTTCAACGGCGTCAAAGTCACCCGTAAGACCGAGCGAAAGGGGCGTCAACGGAATAACCTGTGCCAAACCGCCGCCAGCAGCGCCGCCCTTGATGTTGAAGGTGGGGCCGCCAGAGGGCTGACGCAAGGTGCCGCAGCAATTCTTACCCAATCGGCCGAGGCCTTCGAGCAAGCCAACGGTGGTGGTGGTCTTGCCTTCGCCGAGCGGCGTCGGGGTGATGGCGGTCACATCGATGTACTTTGCCTTCTGCTTGCCGTTGGTGCGCTTGAGAATGGCGCGTGCATCAACTTTGGCATAGCTATTGCCGTAGGGGATGAGTTCTTCGGGCAATACACCGAGGCTTTCTGCAATCTTAGCGATGGGCTGCATGGTTTCTTCTGCTGCTTCAGCAATCTGCCAGTCTTTGAGTTTGGTAGGGTCAAGTTTCATAGGATTATTTCCGAATCTAGTTTTAAATTTAAGGGAGGAGGGGACTTACAGCATCCCAAACGGCTGCTGCGGTGATGTCCTGCGGCGTGGTGCTATCAATTCGACGAATGCGCTGCGGATCTTGTGCTGCGAGGGCACGGAAGCCTTCTGCGAGGCGCTGATGGAAGGAGTCGCGTTCTTGTTCAAAACGGTCTGCCTTTTCATTGCGTCCAGCTACGCGGTCGCGACTTTCATCTTGGGGAATATCCAAGAGAATGGTGAGGTCTGGCATAAGACCTTGTGTAGCGAAACCATTGATGGCGCGGAGTTCTTCCACGTTCATGCCACGGCCGTAACCTTGGTAAGCGAAGGTCGAGTCGCAGAAGCGGTCGCTCAACACCCATTCGCCACGTTCAAGCGCAGGCAGAATCACGTTGTTGACGAGTTGTGCGCGACTTGCCAAAAAGAGGAGCAATTCCGCTGTCGGTACAGGACTTTCGCCTGCGGTGTCAAATTGCAAGAGGCCTCGCACGGCTTCCCCGAGTTTGGTGCCGCCTGGTTCACGGGTGGTGAGCACGGGAATGCCGCGCGCCTTGAGCGCTTCGGCAAGCAACTTCAAGTGCGTGCTTTTGCCAGCGCCTTCAGGGCCTTCTAAGGTGATAAAACGTCCGCGGTTCATGGGGTGGCGAGGGGTTTGAGGGTTTGACCTTCCTTTGAGTCGCGCACTTGCCATCCCTTCGCAGCGAGTTCATCGCGCAAACGATCGCTTTCGGCCCAGTTCTTTGCGGCACGGGCGGCGGCGCGTTCATCGGCGAGAGCCTGAATGTCTGCGGGGATTTCGGTGCTTTCTGCGCGGCCAAAGAAGATGAAGCCGAGCACGCGGTCCATTTGACGAAGTTCTTCAAGTGCGGCAGGGGCGCCAGCGGCGGTGAGACCTGCGGTCAAAGCTGCGTTTGCGGCGCGCACGAATGCAAAGCATGCGCTGAAGGCTTCGGAGGCGTTCAAGTCGTCTGCAAGCGCCTTACCAAAAGCTTCCAATTGCGAGGGTACGCGCACGCCATCGTCTTCGCCTGCCACCTTGGTGCGTGCGGTGAGCGCATCAACGCATTCATCCAAACGGGCCAATGCGGCGCGTGCAGCGGAGAGTGCGTCGAAGGTGAAGTTGAGGCCCTGACGGTAATGCGCATTCAAAAGCACGTAACGGATTTCGCGGCCAGTGTAACCCTTTTCCTGAAGGTCACGAAGCGTAAAAAAGTTACCCAAAGACTTTGACATCTTCTGGCCGTTGACGCGCAAGTGTGCGCAGTGCATCCACGTCTGCACAAAAGGCTTACCCGTGACGGCTTCAGCTTGTGCGGTTTCGTTTTCGTGGTGCGGGAAGAGGTTGTCAATGCCGCCGGTGTGCAAGTCAAAGCTTTCACCGAGGTATTTCATGCTCATGGCCGAGCACTCAAGGTGCCAGCCTGGGCGACCTTTACCCCATGGTGCATCCCAAACGACGTCGCCATCCTTTTCATCCCACCCTTTCCAAAGGGCGAAGTCGCCAACGCCTTCCTTTTCGTATTCATCGGCATTGATGCGGACGCCAGAACGGAGAGCCTCGCGATCAAGATGGGCGAGTTTACCATAGTTCTCATACTTTTCAACGCTGAAATAAACCGAGCCATCTTCGCTCTTGTAGGCGATGCCCTTGTCAAAGAGCGCAGAGATGAGGTTGAGCATTTCAGGGATGTGGTCGGTCGCTGCGGGATAGACGGCGGCGGGTTCGACGTTAAGGGTCTTCAAATCTGCAAAGAAGGCTTCAATGTAAGGCTTGGTGTATTCCTTGAGGGGAAGCTTTGCTGCCTGCGAACCGCGAATCGTCTTATCGTCCACGTCGGTAAGGTTCATCACCTGCTTCACCTTATTGCCAGCGAATTCTAATACGCGACGCAAGAAGTCTTCAAAGAGATAGGCGCGGAAGTTGCCAATGTGCGCAAAATTATAGACCGTTGGGCCGCACGTATACATGCCCACTTCACCCGGTTTCAACGTCTTAAACGGCTCAATTTGCCGCGTCATTGAATTGTAAAATTTAAGTTCCATGACAATTTCCTATTTTAAAAATAAATAAGCGTCTGAGATTATACCATAATTATAAAAGAATAGCACCATAATTAAAAGAGATTCGCGAGAAGCGATTTCGTAGACAGTATCGGCAAAACTGCTACTTATGCGTAACGGTTAATCTCTCTTAAACTATTTTCTGATAGGGGCAGTGGAGGGGATGCGTAAAACGGCATTTTTGAAGCGTTTTAAAGGTTGAAAAGAAAGGGTTTTTCAAAACAACCTGAATTGACATTCAAAAAGGCTTGTTTTGCTTTTCAATAAGGCTTGTTTTAAAACGCAAAAAGGCTTGTTTTGAAAATGCAGTGTTTATAGATGTTTTTGGAAGAAGCATTTTGGGGCGGTAAAACGTGTTAACCTTCTTCAAAACCTAGTGAAAAAGGAGTGGGATAAGCGTCTGTAGCGTCGCTTAGGGAAAAGGTGGATTTTCCATTAAATAAAAGGAAGAAAAACGGGGGTGCAACTTCTAGAAAAAAGTCACGTTAAAATACGCTAAAGTCTTGACGGATGGCGAAAATAAGAATATACTTTCTAACGTCAAATGGTTAAAGGGCGGGTGAAGCCCAGAAGGAGCCGTAAAAATGAAGTCATGGATGATGGTTTTGTTAGCAGCACTTTGCGCTGGTACTGTAATGGCACAGAGCCGGAATGGTAAGCAGAAGCAAGGCAAGTCAAAAAATAATGAGGCTGGCCAGTTCATTTCAATTAAGGAAATCTCTTCGGTGGGCGGTGAAAGCGATTACGCTGTGGAAGCTCCTACCACGGATGATAACTGGAAGAAGGTGAAGATCAACCACGTGGATTCCTACAAGAAGGAAGGCGCGAAGGGTTGGCACTTCTTTGAAGTTGCTTACGAAGTGGATAAGGTGGGCATTGATCCTGAGAAGAAGAAAACATTGCCGCTCTTTGTGTTGCCCGAAGTGGAAATTACCTACGCGCTCCTTTATGATATGACCGAATCGAAGCACACCTCTTCGGTGAAATCGCAGGCGAACAAGGCTGGCGGTGCGATTGGTTGGGATAAGCCTGATCAGACGAATATTTTGTTCTCTGAAACAGTGGTTTACTCTCAAGTCACTCCTGGTCGTGTGCACTACGCAGCAGTGTGCGTCCCGCCGAATGCCGTTGTGCTTTACGGGAAACCCATCGTCTTCTCCGTGCAGATTAAGGTTGATGGAGTGCAGCAGGGCGAAATCGAAACGCAGTTCTTGGGCGGCAAGAAGATTGAAGGTAAGGAAATTACTTCCTTGTTAGTCGGCGCCAAGAAGGAAAAGATTGCTTGGTGGGAAACGATTCAGACAAAGTCTAAGACCGTGCAGAAGGTGGACAATGTGTTGCGTGACCGTTCGCAGACGCCCTTCGCATTGGTTGGCGATATGTACTATGACCAAGTGAAGGCTAAGTAAGGTTTTCCCTAAGGATTTGAAACAGACGGATACTTTATGGAACGTATTTTAACACTTAATATCGGCGCGACGCGTCTTGCGCTTGCCGAGTTTGAGGTCAGGGCCGGTCGCGGCCCCGGCCTCTTGCGCTATGCTTTTGGCGACTTGCCAGATGGTAGCACGGACAATCCAACCGCTTTTGCAATTGAAGTGGAGCAAGTCCTTCGTGGCATGATGGTGATGTCGGGCATTCGCCCCGGCCGCATCCATGTGGCACTCTCTGGACAGATGGCATTCCCGCGCTTCATTAAGGTGCTTGCAGACAGTCCTGAAAAGATGGATGAACAAATCCGTTTCGAGCAGGAGCAGGCTGCACCCTTCCCCTTGACCGAAGCTATCTTCTCACACGCATTGGTCGGTGAGCCCGATGTCGGTGAACAGCATGTGATGATCATCGCTTCTCGTGAAGCGCTTGTTTCTTCCGTGACGCGTGCACTGTTGAATATGGGCTGCGAACCCGATGTGGTAGATGTTGCTCCGATTGCGCTCTACAACGCTGTGCGCTTTAACTATCCTGAAATGGATGGTTGCACCCTTGTTGTGGATATTGGTGCACGCTGCACAAACTTGGTCTTTGTGGAGCAGGATCGCATCTTCTATCGTTCGATTCCTGTCGCGGGCAATACGATTACTGCAGAAATCGCCAAGACCTTCGGTATCACCCCTGAAGAAGCTGAAGCCTTCAAGTGCGAACAGGGTATTGTGGCACAAGGTGGCGCATTTGCAGTAGATGATCCCGATGTGGACCGTCTCTCCAAGGTGATTCGTAATGTCATGACGCGTTTGAACGCAGAAGTGGCACGTTCAATCTCCTTCTATCGTAGCCAGCAGGGCGGTAGCGCACCCTCGCAGATGTTGCTCACAGGTGCCTCCTCGCAGTTGCCTTACATGCAGAACTTCTTTGAAGAAAAACTGCAGATTGCGGTTGACTTCTTGAACCCCTTCCAGACTGTGGCATTCCCCAAGCACGTGGATGCAGAACAGTTTGGCCATGACGCCTTCTCCTTGCCCGTATTGGTGGGCTTGGCCTTGCGTCGCGGCTTGACCTGCCCAGTGGAAATCAACTTGGTTTCCCAGGAAATCGTAAATCGCAAGATTTTCCGTCGTCGTTTGCCCTTCCTCGGCCTCGCAGCAGTGGGTATGGTCGCGACATTGGGCATTTGGTGGCTCTTTGTGAACAACCTCAAGAACTCTTACGAAACGCATCAAGAAAACTTGGCATCTCGTATTAGTGACTATCAGGACCAAAAGGATCGTTACGATCGCGTAGATAAGAAGGCTAAGACTGCAGAAGCTCGTGCCGCCGCTTATCGTGCGTTGATGAAGCGCCGTGGTCAGTGGTTGGACATGATGGTGGCTATTGATGACGCCGTGCCCAATGGTCTCTGGGTGACAAGCATGAAGGCTCGTCGTCAAGACAACGTCTTACAGGGCGTGGACCTCACCGTTTCTGCTTGGAAGGATCTTGAGCCGCGTTTGGTAGAAAAGGGTAAAACCATCGCAGAAACCATTGCTAGCCGTCTTGCAACACAAGAAGTCTTCGTGGATGACGCAAAGGAAATCACAATCAGCAAAATCAATCAGAGCGTTGATTGGATGACCTCCTTTGACCTCACCGCTAAGCTTAAAGGTGTGGAAGAAGCAGCAGCTAAGACGAACAACAAGCGTCGCACCCGGAGGTAAGTAATTTATGGATCCTAAACAAAAACTCATCTTCGGAATTGTAGCAGGCGCTTGCACTGCTGCAATCATCGCGCTTGCAGCGTTGCTCTTTGGGCAAATCGGAGCGAAGAACGAAGCAAAAGAAGCGCGCGATAATGCCGCATCTGAAATTCGCGGCTACTACTCTGAAGCCATCTACCCTTCGAAGGCCAATCGTGATATCCGTGAACAGGATACGAAGACCTACACTGAAGTGGCAGAAGCCGCACGAGCTTTACTCGCAAAGCCTTTGGAATATCCCAAGGGAGAATCCCCCTCGCAATTCGTGACGCGCGTGGCTGACACCATTCACGCATTGGATGCGCGCAAGAATGCTTCCCGAGTGGAAATCTTTGATGGCATTGCCAAAAACAAGAATGCTACGCCCGCAGAGCAGGGGATGGATTACTCCTTCGGCCGCTATGTGCAGCAGGGTGAATTGCCTAAGGATACCGATGTGCCGCGTTTGGCTCATCAGTTCGCAGTGATTGAACACGTCTGCGACATCCTTTTGGATGCAGGTGCATTGGACATCACCAAGGTCACACGTGAAATGTTCGACACCGCAGCAAAGCCTGTGCAAGAAGATAAGAATGCACGTCGCACGACGCGTCGCTCCAAGGCTAAGGAAGAACCTGTTGCAACCACAGGTGTGCAGCTCCCTGATGAACTCGCTAAGGATGGCGTCACCGCAGAGGCGTTCACCATAACCTTCCGTGCGCAGTATGCAACCATCGCGAAAGTAATGAATACCTTGGCCAAGGATTCCCTCTTTGTCGTGGTAACGGATGTCTCCTTTAATAATCCTATGGACTTGCGTACGCGTGTTGCCGACATGGTGAAGCGTCGTGAATCTGCTCGCGCGACCGCTGCACGTCGTAATCGCAATCGTGCCGCAGAAGAAAATGCAGAACCCGTTAAGGAAGTCGCACTCTTTGAAACTGCAGCACCTGCAGAGCGCTTGGTTACCGACCCCGAAAACGCGATGCCGATGGAAGTCTCCATTTCGTTTGAAGTTTATTCGGTGCCTCCCGCTGAAGAGCCTGAAGCCGAAACCGCCGAAACCGATTCGGCCAAAACTGCAGAATAAGGAAGGAATCACGCAATTATGGCAAACCAACTTCCTCCATTTTTAAAGCACTACGATCGCCTCGCCGCGGTCTTAGTCTTGGTGGCATTGTTGATCTCCCTCGCCTTCCTCGTGCTGAGGGGTGTTAGCCTCCAGCAAGAAGAGCGCGAATACGATGCAGACCTTGAAGCAGGTCAGCCCTCAACCTCTCAAGTGAAGCCTGCTGATAACGCAGCAGACCTCGCTTTGATTGCTGTGGTGGCAAATCCGCCCGCTGAAAAGTTGCTCGCACTTCAGGACAATCCTGAACTTGCAAACATGGGTACGCCTGAACGCCGCTTGCTCTGCGTGAAGTGCACCAAGCCCATCGTTTGGGGTGCAGAAAAGTGCACCTTCTGCGCAGCCGTTCAGCCTAAGGAAGAAAAGATTGACCTCGCAGCGGTTGACTCCGATGGTGACGGCATTCCTGATATTGAAGAATTGAAGCTTAAGCTCAATCCGCAGGACGGCAATGACGTTGACTTGGATAATGATGCCGACGGCTTCACGAATATTGAAGAATATTTGGCAAAGACCGATATGAACGATGCTGCAAGCCACCCTGGCTATGAAGGTCGTTTTGCATTGAAGTCAATTGAAGGCACGAAGTTGCAAATTCGCGCAATCGATAAGATGCAGCTCCCCTCCACGAAGGATGCAGACGGAAAGAGTGTTTCTCACTACGCAGTCACCTTCGTTTCTGTGAATGCAGATGGTGTGATGGGTACCAATCCTGTTCGCGCTAAGGATGGCGAAGAAATTATGTCTAAGGCAGGCACCAGTACTGGTTATCGCTTTGTTCGCTACAACGAGCTTCCTAAGAAGAAGATTGAAGTTGGCGAACACAAGCAACAGCGCTTTGTTGACGTTTCGGAAGTTGAACTTGTGCGTGTGGCTGACAATAAGAAAATTGTCACCATTATGTATGACAAAAACAATCCCGAATGGCCTGGCGATCCGCTACTTGAACAGCGCGCAACTTTGGAATTTGACATCCCTGGCGTGAAAAACGTGGTTGTTGCTCCTGGTGGTAAATTCACCGTAAAGGGCGAAAAATACACGGTTTTGAGCGTTGATGCCGAGAAAAAAGTCGTAACCATTCAGAAAAATGCGACTGGCGCGAAATTTGACTTGAAATAATTCTTTTATTGGGTTATACTTACCTCACGATTTGGAATGGGTAAAGAGCCCAACTAACTGCGGAGAAACGTGTTATGACACAATTTGTACGCTTTGCCATGATCGGCGCATTAGCCGCTGGGGCATCAGTATGCGCCATTGCGCAAGACGATGACAGTCTTGACGCCCTCTTGGGGGACCTCGTAGAGGATGTCGCGATTGAAGAAGACGCTGTAGCTGTCGACGAAATCGCTGACGAACCTGCTGAAGAAGTCGCCGAAGTGCCTGCCGAAGAAGCAGTCGAAGAGGTCGCTGAAGAAGTTGCTGCCGTCGACGAAGATCCTATCGCAGATGAACCTGCAGAAGACGTCGCTGAAGTCCCCGCAGAAGAAGCGGTGGAAGAAGTTGCTGAAGTTGCAGATGAACCTGCTGAAGAGGTCGTGGAAGAAGTCGCCGAAGCAGACGAACCCGCAGCCGAAGTCGAAGAAGTGATCGCCGAAGCAGACGAGCCCGCAGAAGAAGTTGCGGAAGAAGTCGCTGAAGTTGAAGCTGACGCAGACGAAGCAGTCGAAGTGGTTGAAGTGGCAGACGAGCCCGCAGAAGAAGCTGTGGAAGAAGTCGCTGTCGCAGACATGGAAACTGAAATCAAAGAAATCGCGGAAGCTCCTGCAGACGAACCCGCCGAAGGTTTGCTCGCTGGCGTCAACACCTCCGTTGAACCGATTGAAGAACTTACCGAAGAAGAACGCAAGTATAATGATCTTGCGCTCTTGATGGAACTCAAGAATCGTGGCTTGGATAACCATGCATATGCTTGCTTGGCTAAGGCTCGTGAATTGATGACCACGCCTCCGCAGCCTGGCAAGGCCTTCAATCAGTACGCTGATGCTATTAAGATGTATAAGGACGCTCAGGTTTACTTCCGTCAGCGCGAAGAAAACCTCCCTCTCCGCAATGAGTGTGACATCGGCATCCGCGAAGCTGAATATCGTCAGGCAAAGGTTCGCTTTGAAGAAGGTAACTTCGTTGAAGCTCTTGAAATGGCTCAGAATGTCCAGCTCAGCGGCCATCCTCAGGGCGCAGCTTTGATTGAAATCATTCAGGACGAAATGAATAAGCCGGTGGAAGTTCGCCCGAACCCCATCCTTCCTGAATACGCTAAGGAAGAATATCAGCGCAATCGTTTGGCCATTCAGGAACGTATGCGCCGTGCAACCGTTTACTTCCAGCTCGCTAAGTATCGTGAAGCAAACGATCAGTTGGAACTCATTCTCCGTGATGACCCCAACAATGAAGAAGCAATTAGCTTGCGTGCTCGCGTGAATCGTCGTCATGCAGATCGCAATCGTCAGTTGAAGTATTCCACACACGATGAAATGATTAGCCAGGTGGAAGCTAACTGGACTCCCCTTGGTGCTCTCGCCCGCAACTCTGAAGAACTCTACGCTCCTGTAGAATCTAAGGGTGCCACCACGAAGGTGAACAAGGAGGGCGAAAAGGAAGAAGCAGTCGTGATGGCTAAGTTGCAGTACATCCGCTTGCCTGAATTCTCTATCCGTCCGCCGAGCACGCTCGCTGACGCAGTTGCGCTCTTCGCTGAACTCTCTAAGGATTACGACAAGCCCGAACTTCCTCCGGAAGAAAAGGGTATCGCTTTCGTGTTGAACATGGGCAAAAAGCCCGCGGCAGCTGCGGAAGAAACCGAAGATGATCCGTTCGCATCTGAATCGGAATCCTCCTCTGGCCTTCCTCCGATTGCCTCCATCTCCATGCCTTGGGTGACCCTCAAGGAAGCATTGGACATGGTTTGCGAAGTGACTGGCTCCAAGTACGTGATTAAGGGTAAAATCGTGATGATCGTTCCCGCAACACACGTTGACGGTATCATGGTCACGCGTTCCTATAACGTGATGGGCGGCTTGGTTGAAAAGCTCAGCCAAGTGAACAGTGAAATGGGTTCTTCTAGCGATGACAGCGATTGGGGTTCTGACTCCGAAAGTAGCTTCACTGCACCCTCTACCGACGCGGCATCCTTGAAGGCCTTCTTCACTGACCTCGGCGTGCCCTTTGATGGTGGTGCTCGAATCGCCTACTTGCCGACCATCGGTAAGCTCCGTGTTACAAATACTCCTGAAAACTTGGCAATCCTCGAAGGCGTCCTTGAAGACCTCAACGTGACTCCGTCTCAGATTGAAGTTGAAGCTCGCTTCGTTGAAGTAAGCCAGGAAGACTTGAACTCCCTCGGTTTTGAATGGGGCTTGAATGGTGACGTTGTTGGCACCATCGGTTCTGGTATCGACTGGGCTGACTCTGTGATTTCTGGCAATGCTAACCGTGGTCTCGCCGCAGGCGGTACTGGTGCAAATGGCAATGTCTTCCGCCCTGGACGCGGTGGCACGGGTGATGCAAACGTAGCTGTTCATGGTGGCTCTCTTAATAATGGTATGCGCTTCCTTGGCGATGGTAATGCATATGCAAATCGTATTAACCTCGCAGGTAGCACCATTGCTCCCGATGATACCTTTGCCAGCTTCTCCGCTGTCTTTGGTCGCGTGGACATGACGATGGTCCTCCACATGTTGGCTCAGCGCTCCGATACGGATATGCTCTCCAGCCCCAAGGTGCTCGCACGCCCTGGCCAGGAAGCACTCATCCGCGTGGTGACCGAACACATTTATCCTACCGAATTCGATATTACCGAACTCGAAGAAGCTGAACAGAACTGGAACGGTAATAACGGTGGTAGCAGCCTTGCTGGAGGCTTGACCGGTGGCCTCATCGGTGGTAATAATGTGCAGATGAATGCACCGCCTGTGAAGTTCGCTGTTGAACCTCAGTCCTTCGAAAAGACGGACGTGGGTGTCTCCTTGCAGGTTGTCCCTGAACTTTCTCAGGAAGGTCAGATGATCAACATGTTGGTCAACCCCAAGGTTGTTGAATATCTCGGTGACTTTGACTACGGTATGAAGGTGCCTTACATCCAGTACGGCATGACCGCAGGTGCAGTTTCTAGCGCTCAGGTTGAATACTACAACGTAGAAATGCCTCAGCCGAAGTTCCATGTTCGTGAAATCAATACCTATATCTCTGTCTACAACGGCTCTACGGTTGTGATGGGTGGCTTGATTACCGAAACGCGTAAGTCCTTCGAAGATAAGGTTCCGTTCTTGGGTGACCTTCCCTTCATTGGCTTCCTCTTCCGCTCTAAGGGCGAATTCAGCGAAAAGCGCAACCTCCTCGTCTTCCTTACCGCTCGTTTGGTTGACCCTGCAGGCCGCCCGTTGAAGACCGCTACCGATGGTCGTACAGGCAATGCTGCAATGGATACCGCAGCAGAAACCATGGACTCCATCGCAGAGTAAGGTTGAGAAAACTAAAAGAAAACGCGGCATGAAAGTGCCGCGTTTCTTTTTATTAAAGACTTGGTTTGATATATCACACATTTAACTAGCAATAAAGCAGAGGATTGGAAACTGTTCGAATAGATTGAGATATGATAATTTTAAGAGAGACACAATCGTAGAGAAGGGCATAAAGTGTGATCTTTAATTATAGCCAGAGTTAAAAACATCTTTTAGAAGTGGGGTATATCGGAGTGGTTTGTGATAGAGAAGAGGGTATAAGAATAAAAGATTTCTAAGGTGTAGGTAACGCGGATAAATGTAGAAATCTTGGGTGTGAATCGTTACTGAATGTGGTAGTTAACACTGAAAGTTTGGCAACATTCTCGTAGTGATGTAATCTTTAAGGGATAACGAATATTGTGATGTCATTAAAGGAAATTTAAGCAGGGTTCTGTTAGGTGTTATTTATAAAAGAGGGGCACTCTTTAATTTTGCTATAAATAAAGCGTTAAATAAATTAAAGAAAGTTTAAAAAAGTACTTGCATTCTGCTATTTAGATTTAGTATACTTATTCGCGTTTTCGGGCTGTTAGCTCAGTTGGTTAGAGCACTACCTTCACACGGTAGGGGTCGCTGGTTCGAGTCCAGCACAGCCCACCATAATTTATCCGGATAGGTCTTCCTATTCGGATTTTTTTGTTTTCGAGAAATGTTCTAACGTTGAATGTCTCTTCTTATTCCTACATACTCTTTTTATTATTCCAATAATAAGGTGTTTAACAACAAGAAAGGTGGGCGTTCGGAAAGAAGGTGGAAAAGGTAAAGGTTATAGGAGTATATTTCCTGGTGTATGAGTAAAAATCACGGCAGCTTTAGGCTGCCGTGACAGTGTTTTAAAGCGGTTGTAGCGGATTTGTTAATCCTCTGGGTGAAGTTTGCGGAGTGCAGCTTCTGCGGCGTCTAGTTCGCGTGCAGGGAGGTTGTCAAAGCCAACAGGAGGATGGTTGCCGTTTTGTGATACGGTAGAGTAGGCAAAGTGGATGTCACCTGTCCCATTACGGCGTTCAATTCGGTCAATAAAGTTTATCTCGGGTGCTCGCCAAGACTTACGAAGAATACGCCCAAAGCAGACAGCACGTTTGGTTGTAACTGCGTAGATTTGCCCAGTCATTGCAATACGCTTCCAGAGCGGCGCAAAGAGGGTCGCAATGCCAATCACAATAAACGGAACAAAGAATGCGCAGATACCAATCTTGAACCAAATAGAAATTGCGTCTGCAGTAGTTTTGACACCGTTTACAGTGATAGGCTCATTGGAATCGCCAAAGACGACTTGGCTTAGAAAGATGGCGCATAGTGTTCCACTGATTGCGGACCAAGGGATGCCGAAGAGCATAGCTCCGATGGTTGCCTTGGAGAATGCGCGTGGGATAGGCTTGGCACACCAGACAAGTTGCTCATTGACGTCAAGCTTGTTATGGATGCGTTGTGTTTCTTCGGGAGTAAGCATAACGATGTCCTTTTATGTAAGCGTTTTATTGGGGTGTTTTAAGGCAGACCGCCGTCTGCGGGGCAGACGGCGGTCTTAGACGCTTAGTGGCGGACTGGGCGGAACTTAATGCGCTTAGGTTTGTCAGCGTCATCGCCGAGTTCCTTACGGCGCATTTCGTGGTAGTCGGAGTAGGAGCCTTCAAACCAGCGGACCTTGGAGTCGCCTTCAAAGGCGAGAATGTGCGTAGCAATACGGTCAAGGAACCAACGGTCGTGGGAGACAACTACTGCGCAACCACCGAAATCTTGAATACCTTCTTCAAGCGAACGGAGTGTGCCAACGTCAAGGTCGTTGGTCGGTTCGTCGAGGAGGAGAAGGTTACCGCCAGAGCGGAGGAGTTTTGCGAGGTGCACGCGGTTACGTTCACCGCCAGAGAGTACGCCAACCTTCTTCTGTTGGTCGGTGCCCTTGAGGTTGAAACGAGAGCAGTAGGCGCGGCCATTCATCATGCCCTTGCCTGCGAGGTTGACGTAATCACCACCGCCAGTGATTTCTTCATAGACCGTGTGGTTGGGGTCAAGCGCTTCACGAGACTGGTCAACGTAACTGAGAACAACGGTTTCACCGATGCGGAGTTCGCCTTCAGAGGGCTTTAATGCACCTGTAATTAACTTGAAGAGGGTGGTCTTACCTGCACCGTTCGCGCCGATTACGCCGACAATGCCACCGCGCGGAAGGTCAAAGTTGACATTTTCAAAGAGCACCTTGTCGCCAAAGGACATGGAGAGGTTCTTGGCCTGCACCACGAGATTGCCCAAACGGGGACCTGGCGGAATCTGAATCTTGAGTTCTTCTTCGCGAGTGTCGACTTGTTGCGAGACGAGTTCTTCGTAACGTGCGAGACGTGCTTTACCCTTTGCACGACGACCAGAAGGATTGGTGTGAATCCATTCGAGTTCTTGCTGGATCATCTTCTTGCGGCTTTCGGCCTGCTTTGCCTGTGCGGCCATCATAGCTTGCTTTTGTTCAAGCCACTGTTCGTAGTTGCCCTTATAGGGATACGTACGACCAGCATCCATTTCAAGAATCCACTCGGTGACGTTGTTAAGGAAGTAACGGTCGTGGGTCACCACGATGAGCGTACCCTTAAACTTCTTTAAGAAGGCTTCAATCCATGCCACGGATTCGGCGTCAAGGTGGTTTGTGGGTTCGTCAAGGAGTAACACGTCTGGATTGGAGATAAGCAAACGGCACATTGCAACACGGCGTTTTTCACCACCAGAAAGGACGCCTGCTTTGGTGTCGGGATCTGGGCAGCGGAGCGCTTCCATTGCCATTTCAACTTGGTGATCAAGGCTCCAGAGATCGTTGGCGTCAATGATTTCCTGAAGACGTGCCATTTCTTCTTCTGCACCAGGTTCATCTAAGCGGCAGCAGAGGTCTTCATATTTTTCCAACATTGCCTGTGCTTCTGCAACGCCTTCCATGACGCATTCTTGCACGGTCTTTTCGGGATCTAATTCAGGTTCCTGCGGAAGATAGCCCACCTTGGTATTCTTGCCGACGTAGCAGGTGCCCATGTAGTCTTTGTCTAAACCTGCGAGAATGCGCAAGAGCGAGGATTTACCTGCACCATTGGCACCGATTACGCCGATGTGTGCGCCATGGAAGAATGCGAGATTCACGTCATCAAGAATGACTTTCTTTTCGTGATGCTTAGTGACGTTTTGAAGGTTAAAGACATATTCGCCTGCCATAGGAGGGCCTTTCGGAATTATGTTTCAAAGAGTTGAAATGAATCAAAGAGAAAAGTGAAATTGTCGCGCCAATAATCAACGTGGAAGTGGCCGACATACCAACGATTAAAAGTGAGTTTTTGTCGAATAGATTCTAACCACACTTCGGTGGAGTCATCAATAGGTCCCATATCGCTTGCCAAAGGCGGAAGTTTTTCCAATGGTACTTGCGATTTGGGACAGGTGTGCGAGAGCACAACGTCTACTTTCCATGCTGCCGCGTCAAGCGTGGCTTCTGTCCGCGCTTTAATGGCTTCAGAGGGTTGTTCATCATCAAACCATTTCCAACGGCGTAAAAGGCGGATAAACTTGTCTACCGAATAGGCACCGCCAATCACGAGTGCGCGTTGATTGCCAATTTGATAAATCGCGCCATCAACGGGGAAAAGTTGGTTCGGATAACGCGGATCCACATAAACCTGACCGCCGAATGCATCTTGCAGTATGTATTCGCTTAGGGTTTCTGGGCGTGCTTCGTGATTGCCATGAATGCAGAAAAGCGTGATGGGCAATGTCGCAAGCTGCTCTTTTAATGCGGTCTCACGTTCATCATTGAAGTAGTTAATCCCTGCATCACCGAGGATAATGAGCGTATCTTCGCGGTGTGTCTGCCATTTTTTGCAGAACGCTTCCACGCGCGAGAAGTCGCCATGTGTATCGCCAGTAATCCAGATCATTTCAAAGATGCGCTAGAATGGGTTGATGATTGTGTGCGGAGAAGACAATTTCCGCTTCCGGCAACATTAGAATGTCGGCCGGAAGCGGGTAATTGCATTATGCTTCAGGGTTGTCAACAGGCTGCTCTACAGCTGCTTCAGGAGCTTCGGGTGCAACTTCGTTCGCAGGCGTTTCAGAAGGCGCTGCAGTGGCAGGCGTTTCTTCTTCGGCTTCTGCGGGTGCGAGCGAGAAGCTTGCGAGCGTTGCATCGCCCTTGAGCTTGATGAAGTTGACACCTGCTGCGCTACGGCCCATCGTGCGGACGTCGCTGACGTTTGTGCGCATCATGATGCCAGAAGTGGTGAGCAATACCATGGTTTCGTCGCCCTTAACGGTGGCGATGCCAATGAGCTTACCATTCTTTTCATTGCCAATCGGGTTACCAATGACGCCCTTCGAGCCACGATGTGTGACGCGGAAGTCATCAAAGGCGCTACGCTTGCCGCGGCCGTTTTCGGTGACGAAGAGGAGGTCTGCTTCGGGTTCTTCCACTGCGAAGCCGCAGACGCTATCGCCTTCAATCTTGAACTTCATGCCGCAGACGCCCATGGCGCCACGTCCCACGCGACGGACTTCATCAATATAGAAGGCGTTCACGAGGCCTTCGCGAGAGGCCATAAAGACCTTGTCGCCAGGCTTGGTGAGGGCAATCTTAACAATTGCATTGCCTTCTTCAATATTGATTGCGATGATGCCGCGACGGTTGACATTGCGGTAATCCGAGAGGGCTGTGCGCTTGATGGTACCATCGGTAAGCACGAAGGTGATGTCGAGATCTTCGTCAAAGCCGTGAATCGGGAGGATTTCAACGATACGCTCGTCCTTTTGGAGGCCTTCAAGCACGTTGATAATCGGCTGACCCGCGTGGGCGCGTTCCTGTTCGCGAATTGAGAAGGCTTCCTTCTTGTAGACGCGGCCAGTATTCGTGAAGAAGAGGAGGTCATCGTGTGCGTAGGGTACATAGATGCGTTCAATGAAGTCTTCGTCCTTAATCTTCACACCTGTGAAGCCCGTGCCGCCGCGTGCTTGTGCACGATAGTCAGAGAGCTTGGTACGCTTCACGTAACCACGGTGGGAGAGCGTGATGACGGTGGGGACATTCGGCGTGATGGCGCGGATGTCAATTTCGCCCTTTGCTGCTTCAATCGTGGTAAGGCGGTCGCCTTCCTTCGTGTACTGAGCCTTGATTTCTTCAAGGTCTGCCTTGATGAGGGCGAAGACCTTTTCAGGATTTTCAAGGATGGACTGCAATTCTTCAATGCGAGCGCGCAATTCGGACTGTTCATTGAGCAACTTGTCGCGTTCCAGGCCTGTCAACTGACGCAAGCGCATTTCCAAGATTGCCTGCACCTGCGGGTCAGAGAAGCCGAAGCGTTCGCAGAGGCGCGTACGAGCCTCGTCATTCGTCTTAGAGTCGCGAATGATGTGAATAACTTCGTCAAGGTTGTCCTGTGCGATAAGCAAGCCATCCACGATGTGAATGCGTTCCTGTGCTTTACGCAATTCAAAGCGAGCACGACGCGTGTGCACATCGAAACGGTGATCCACGTAGCACTGGAAGAAATCGCGTAACGTCATACGCTTCGGGCGACCGTGATCCAATGCGATCATATTTGCGCCAAAGGTGGTCTGCAAGTCAGAGTGCTTGTAAAGCTGGTTGAGAATGACTTCGCCGTCATCAGCATTCTGCTTGAGTTCAATCACCACACGGATGCCGTCCTTAAGGCTCGTTTCATCGCGGATATCAGAGATGCCCTTGATGACGCCATCCTTGACGAGCTCTGCCATCTTAGAGACCATGGCAGCCTTGTTCACCATATATGGAATCGAGGTGATGATAATGCGCTGACGCTTACCTTCTTGCTCAACCGTAGCCTCGCCACGCATCGTAATTGAGCCGCGGCCGAGCTTGTACATTTCTTCAATGCCCTTGAAACCGCAAATCAACGCGCCCGTGGGGAAGTCTGGGCCCTTGACATAGGTCATCAAGTCATCAATCGTCGCGGTAGGATTATCAATGAAGTAAATTAAGCCATCGCAGAGCTCGCGGAGGTTGTGCGGCGGGATGTTCGTAGCCATACCCACTGCAATACCCTGCGAACCATTGAGGAGGAGGTTCGGAAGCTTGGAGGGAAGGACGCGCGGCTCTGTTTCATTGCCGTCATAGTTCGGCATGAATTCCACAGTATCCTTATCGATATCTGCGAGCATTTCATTGGAAATCTTCGCCATACGGCATTCAGTATAACGCGCAGCTGCCGCGCCATCGCCGTCGAGTGTACCGAAGTTACCATGGCCATCTACGAGCGGCACGCGCAAGCTAAACCACTGCGCCATACGCACCAACGTGTCGTAGATAGAGCTATCGCCGTGCGGGTGATATTTACCCATCACTTCACCGACCACACGGGCGGACTTCATGTACTTGGTATTGTAGAAATTCTTCATTGCGTACATCGCATACAACACACGACGATGCACAGGCTTGAAACCATCGCGCGCATCAGGCAATGCACGAGACACAATGACACTCATGGAGTAATCAATGTAGGAGTTCTTCATTTCCTCTTCTACATTGATTGAAGTTAAACGTGTATCTTTGGCAGGGGCCAACTGAACTTCTTCGTCCATCCTATAAATCCTTTCAATAATGGTATATTATATCACATATATTACGCGTACGCGTATGCGCGCGTGCGAAAGACGCAAGAAAAGTGATAAAAATAAGCAATAAAATCGTCTTTAAACGCAAAGAACGCACGATTCTTTGCGTCACAATTGCGCGCAAAAAAGGCCCTCTTTTAAAGAAGGCTTGAATTGTACTTCAAAACAACCCTTATTGAACGTCAAAAGAGGTTGTTTTCAACATCAAAACAACCTCTTTTCAAAACCGTTTTCACCATCACCTCAAAACGCCTCAAAAAAGACCTCCTCTAATCCTCGTAAAATGCCGAAATAACAGCGTTTTAGAAGATTTTTCAGATTCCTAAATAAAAGAAACAGCCGGACGTATTAACGGCCGACTGTTACTTTGTAAAGAGATGTGAAGCAGATTAGAGATCGAGACCTTCAATCGTCACTTCATTAGCATCTTCCACCTTCACTTCCGCTTCCGCTTCAATCTTTGAAAGCGCGCCCTTTGCGAGCGGGCTGTTACGATAGTAAACCATGAGCTGGAGCGCCGTAAGGCAGTTGCCAAGGATCATACCCTTCATTGCAGGATTCTTGCCAGAATGCCAACCCGCGAGCGTACAAACGTCACGATTGATAAGGTCCTTAATAGGATAACCCATGCGGGTGCCATTCTTTGTGCCCTTATCCTTCATGAGACGTTCTTCGTCAGGAATGGCCTTAGGCTCACCCTTGAACTGCGCAGAAGAATTCTGCACGGGCCAATAGGTGATGTACTGCGGACGACCATTGTGGTCCACATAACCAGACTTATCTGCGGGAATGTTGATTGCAGCAGCGTTGTAAAGACGCTTCTGAACTTCATTCCAACGAAGCCATGCGGGATGTTTTTCACCCTGGTTAAAACGCACTTGAGAGAGGTAATAGCAGTAATACTGAGAAGACTTACCGATTGCAGGAGACTTTTCCTTCTTCGGCGGCGCATCAGTATACTTAAACGTGGGATCCCACGTTTCCATGTACTTGAGCGACTTCTTACAAAGTTCCGTATCACCTTCGTCCAACATCTGGAGAATCAATACGCACGGAGCGGTCAAACCCCAATAGCTATTGAATTCACGCGGCTTATTCTTCTTATCCAAATAGCCGAATGCACCAGCCTGAGGACCATCCGTGTGCAAACACTCCTTGATACCCTTAGAAGCCTTCTTAAGTGCAGTCACAATCTGGCCCTTAAGCTTCTGGTCACCAATGTGAGCGAGCTTAGCAGCCTTAAGTGCCTGAACAGCCCAGCTAGCATACGAAGTATCGGTAATCGGACACTTAGCATCGAGGTTGTAATACCAACCGCCACTTGCGTTCTGACCATCGATAATCGGCTTAACAGCGCGTTCAACCACAGGCTTGAGGTCAGGAATGCGCGTCATTGCATAAGCTTCAGAAAGTGCGTACACAGCGACCAACTGAGTGTAGTTGGTAGCGTTACGGGACTTAAAGTAGCCGACTTCACCACGACGGAAATTATGACCATCATAACCACGCTTCGAGTTCGAGTGGTCCTGCTTAGCCTCTTCTTCCGTCTTGATTTGGTCAGCGATCATCGCGCGAATCGCCTTTTCAACCGTAGAGCCGAATTCTTCGCTCTGGCCCGGTAATTCGTTGTGAGCGAGGTAACAGAGAAGTGCGAGAGACGTAAGACCTGCGTCATCTTCCCACAAACCATTGTAACCCTGCTTCAACTTGAGCCAACGCAAGAAGCCGTAAACGAGCTTTTCAGTAGAAGCTGCACCGAACTTACCAATCTTAGCACCACGCAAACCAGGATCACGAGAGCCGTGCACACCCTTCAACACCACAGGGGAGGGGGTGAGAGCCACCGAGTCCATCGGAGCTGGCTGGGGAGACTGCTCAGCAGAAGTTGTCGGAGGAGCATCGATATCCACGACCACATCCGTTTCAACCACTTCATCCAATTCCGGAGGTTGTTCCGGTGGTGGTGGTTCTTCAGGAGCGAGTTCTTCAGCAGCTTCAGGTTCAATAATCTGCGTTTCAATTGCCGGCGGCTTTTCATCTGGTACAAACTTGACCAAACTCATTACAGCCACTGCAGTAAGCACGATAACAAACGCAGCAATCGGAGCGCCGAGACGCTGGAATTCAATCATAGCCTGCTTGAATTCCAAAGAGTCCTTCGGCTTACCGAAGCCCTTAAACATGTCTGCTAAACGTTTGAAATAGGAGCGTTCACCTTGCTCAAACATCTTGAGCAATTCGTCCTTTTCATAGTTATTATTTAAATCATCCGCCATAATAGACCCTTTCGTGCCTTAGAGGCTGAAGATTGCGAGATTGGTCATCCCGTACTTGTTGCAGAGGTCAAGCGCCTTTACAAGCAAGGAGTGAGGAGAATCCTTCGTGCAGCGCAAGAGCACCGTAGAACCCTTGTTGTTACGAGCTGCACGCTTGATTTCAGAATCAAGCTGACGATACGAAACAGGCGTCTTATTGACGAGGAAGCCTTCGCCACCCTGATTCGGATTGTAAATGTCAATGGTCAACATTTCAATCTGTTCAGCGGGTGCAGCCTTAGAGTCAGGCGAAGGCGCCATTGCATCCAAGTGCGAGAGGATATCTTCCTGCTTCAACGTCACCACGAAGAAGATGATGAGCTGGAACACCACGTCAATCATCGGCGTCATGTCAAGGGCTACGCCCTCGCTCTTAACGCGTTCTTTTTTCTTTGCCATAGTGTTCTCTCCTTACTGCTTAGAACTATCGCCAGGCTTCACCATTGCGATGAAGGAGACCTGCCAAATGCCGATTTCGTTACAGACATTCATCACAGCGCGCACGTCTTCGTGCGGAGTGTCCTTGTCTGCACGGATGAGCAAGGGGAAGTTGGTGCCACGCGTCTTAGAAATCTGACGCAACATTGCACGCAACTGGTCCAACGACATCACTGCGCCGTTGATCGAAACCACACGGCCCGTAGGTCTCTGAGCCTTACGGAGGAAGTCTGTCGGAGTGCGGTAACGCTTGACTTCCACAGTCACCGGCGGAACCTTATATTCGTCAGCCTTCAACTGCGGACCATTCTTGCCGTATTCCAGCACGATGTCTGGATTAATAGAGTCTGCGGTTTTCAGCGTAACCACGAAGAAGATGATCAACTGGAACACCACGTCAATCATCGGCGTCATATCGAGGTCTACGCCACCTTCGGTTTTGCGTTTTTTCTTGGCCATAAAGCCCTCCCGGAAGTGCCTTGTTTAGGGGTTGCTAGCTCAGGCGAGGACGGAGCCCCGTCTGAGCTTCCAGGAAACGCGATTAACCTTCAACAACTTCAACGTTGCGCAGGTTCTTAATGAGGTCGGTGGTCACCACCGTCATGCGGAGCACCAAGCGGTTGGCGCTGTTACGCAAAATGCAGTAGAACATAATTGCAGGGATAGCCGTGCAGAGACCGCCTGCAGTCGTGTAAAGTGCCTGCGAAATCGTCAAGGAGAGGGAGGAGATTTCCACGCCCGTCAATGCGATCGAGGCGAACGTCAAAATCATGCCCTGCACCGTACCGAGAAGGCCCAACATCGGAGCGAGAGAGGAGCAGATCTGGATCCAGTTCAAACGCTGCATCATGTATTCGATTTCGAGGTCACCTGCTGCGCTAATAGCTTCGTCGATCACGTCAAAGCCTTCTTCCACGTGAGAGAAGCCAGCCTTGAGGATCTTAGCCATGGAGGAGGGGTCGTTATCGCAGATTTCGATAGCCTTCATCACATCGCCCTGGTCCATTGCGTCCTTCACCTGGTCGATGAGTTCCTGAGGCATGATCTTCTTGGGGCGGACGAGAATGTAACCGTCAACGATGAAGTAGATTGCGAAGCCACCGGAAGCGAAGAGTGCCAGCCAGAGAATGAAGCCAACGAGACCACCGCCGAGCACCACGTCAATGAAGGAGGTACCCTGAGGTGCTGCTGCTTCAGCCTTCTTGCCATCTGCACCCACGAGTTCACCTGCGGCAGGTGCTGCATCCTGAGCATAAGCAGTAGTGGTGGTGACGCCTGCGCCGAAAATCAAAGCGGAGACTGCCAAGATCATCATGAGTTTTTTCATGTCGTGTTTCCTTACGATGTAGTGAATTAAGAGTTAAGTGAATTGAAAGTGTGAGGAGTGAGAGCGATTGTATCGAGATGAATCAACCGCTCTCTAATTGACTTACTTACGAGCCCAAGAGGAATTCGGGCAGTTGGCCTTGAGTTCTTCGCGCAACTTGTTAGCGCGATTGCCCTGGCCCATACCATCAAATGCCTTAGCGCCCATGTAGAGTGCTTCAGCATAAGCTTCAGAACCTGCTTCTGCGTAGAGCAAGATCACGCGGAGATAACCGTCGCGAAGTGCTTCTTCGCAGTTGGCGCGGTTGGAACCGCGAGCCATTGCGGCATTGCCACGTGCCACGAGTGCAGCTGCTGCAGCGACTTCATCGCCAGAAGCGATAGCCTTGTCAAGCAAGAGATTGAGCTTGGCGTCCTTGCCATCCTTGATCAAAGCTTTCCAATAAGCGGTAGCCATTGCGCCCTTGTAAGCGGCTTCGGCATCGGTACGGATGATTGCTTCGCAAGCGGAAACGGCCTTAGCAGCATTTCCTTGTGCGAGATAAGCTTCTGCCAACCACTGAGTGGCTTCACGGTCGTAGGTGAGGTGCGAGTATTCCTTAGCGATGGCTTCGAGACCTGCCACTGCGGAAGCTGCGCTACCAGCCTTTACCTTCTTGATTGCAGCATCGAGTTCTTTCGGGCGATCGACGTCAACGCGTTCAACGTCGTCTGCTTCGTATTCAATGCTCATGTTCTTATCGGTGGTGACAACGTACTTCTTGGCGCTGTTCATCCAACGAATCTTACCTGTGGTTTGGCCACCATTACCATAGACTGTGCCCGTGGGAGCTGCGGTCAAGGGCAGGGCGATGAGTGCCATTAAGGCGCAGAGGGTGATACTGAAGGTTTTCATTGTTTACTTCTCCTTAAAATAGTATGCGAGATTATTCACCGAGTTCAATCTTTGCCAACGAAACAGCGTTGACGACGTCCGTCTTGTAAGTGCCTTCGGGGAACTTTGCGAGGTATTCATTACCGAGTTCCACAACGTCACGGAGGAAGTCAAGCTTTTCAGCATTGTCGGTAGCCATGTCGGCACGTTCGCGCGTGAGTTCGATATAGCCCTTGTAGGCCTTCTGAACGTTCGGAGCGACGGCGGGCTCGGTTACAGGCGTGCCACCAGCGAACATTGCAGAGCGGTAAGCATTGAGCGCGGAACCGATTGCGGTGATGACGCGTTCAGAGTTGGCTTTCTTTTCTGCTTCGTAGGCTTGACGTGCCACATCTGCCACAGCGAGATTGAGGCGAACGGTTTCTGCGTCTGCGAGCACGGCGTTATCGCCAGCATTACGTGCAGCCTGTGCAGAGAGGAAGGTTACAGCCTTCTTTGCCTTACCGATGAGTTCGTTGCGTTCTTCGAAGGTCTTGGTGTTCAAGATTTGAGCGCCAATCACTTCAAGCAATACGTGGTTCGCATCGACAGCCACGGTGGTATTGCCGTACTTTTCGAGCAATTCGTTGATTTGCTTGTAAGCGCCTTCGGCCTGCTTATCTGCGAGGAGTGCCTTGGTGCGGAGCAACATTGCCTTCGGCAAGTATGCCTTACCATTCTTAGCGGCCATGATGCAATCGCAGGCTTCAACTGCGAGTTTTGCTTCACCAGCATCTAAGAGCTTTTCTGCTGCTGCTTGATACTGTGCAGGGGTGTAAGTGCCGCCAGCTGCAAACATGCGCTTGTAGGTATTGGTGGCTTCGCCCTTCATGCCCATCTGGAAGAGGGCGTCTGCGAGCATCGGAATGGAGTTCTTTGCTTCTTCGGACTGCGGGAAGTCCTTTGCGAGCTTATCCAAGGTGGCGCGGGAGGCTTCCACATCGCCCTGTGCTGCCAAGATGGTACCAATCTGGAGCAAGCAGCGAGATGCGTAGAGACCCTTGGGGTACTTCTTCAAGTAGTCTTCGAAGAAGGCCTTAGCCTTTGCCTTGTACGCTGCGCTCTTCTTTTCATCACCGCTTGCGGGGAGACGCTGCATACAGATGCCGCGCTGGTAGAGTGCGCCTTCGAGCAACTTGTCTGCCGTTTCGCGTTCTGTGGAGGCGGTGACATACTTGGAGTCGGTCTTAGCGAGCTCGGTGGCCAAGGCATTGTAAATCTTGGTCGCCTGTGCATAGCATGCGGCAATCTTCTTATCGTTGGAGGTGTCCTTCACAGCCTTGCGAAGGGCTTCACCTTGGTGGCGATAAGCATCTGCCAACTTAAATTCTGCATTTGCTGCATTGACGCCAGGGCGCTCGATGCCACTGAAGTGTGCACTAAAGTCCTTCGCAGCTGCGAGTTCCTTCGCCACGTCTGGATTTGCGCCATTGGGTTCGTAGAGCTTGACGAGTGCTGCGAGTGCGGCGGTGCGAATGTCGCGCTGTGCGTCACTTGTGGCTGCATCGCGAATGGCGGCGTAGAGCTTTTCGGCACCTTCAGCGTCACCAGCTGCGGCCTTTTCGTCAGCCATCTTCTTCTGCATTGCCACGGCAGACTGGTGTTTGGGATAGAACTTGAAGAAGAGCGAATAGGTGCTGTCCTTCATGGAGTTCAAGCCCATTTCGCCGTAGAGGTCTGCGATCTTACGGAGCTGGTCACCTGCCATGGTTTCAAGTCCCTTCACGCCAGAGAAGCCTTCTGCGAGGGCGGCGGTAAGGGTTTCGGCCTGAAGTTTGCTATAGGGGTCTAATTGACCGTTCTGCACGCCGCTACGAAGGGTGGCTTCGATCATCTTTGTGATGGCGGGGAGTGCATCGCGACCGAGGCCATACTGGGAGATGGTCTTTGTGTAAGCCTTGATAGCGTTTTCCCAATCGCCGGAATCAAAGGCGATATTTGCCTGCACGAACTGCTGTTCGCGGACTTTTGCCTTCTGTTCGGGAGAAATCTTGGCTGCGGCCATCAAGTCGGTGCCATAACGGCTGATTACGATCTTGTTGATTTCTTCTACGATGTCACCTGCGAGGGAGGCGGACTGGCTTTCGGGATAGTTCACGTAAACGTTCACCAAGTGGTTGAATGCGCCCTGGCCATTACGCTTTTTCGTAGCGGGATCGCGTTCGCCCAAGAAGAGGTTCTTGATGGTGTCGTCGTTTGCGCTTGCGCCCTTGGCGAGTTCAACCTTTGCCTGGTCAAAGAGCATCTTGCCGATGAGGTAACGGCACTGCGGGAGCGGGCTCATACGCAAGGTGCCCAAGCGGCCATCAGGGTCGTTTGCAAGGTAGGCCTTGTGGATTTCGTTCAAGAGCTCGAGGTATTCACCGATGAGTTCCTGTGCGCCCTTGATATCGCCGCGCAACATCTTAGCGTAGGCCAAGCCGTTGATGGCGTCGCCGAAGAAGCTATCCTGGACCCACACCATCTTATTGGCGATATCTTCCGCTTGCTTAATCATGTTTTCGCGTTCGGCACCTGCGGGGCTCTTTTCAGCTTCCGTCAAGAGGGTACGCAAATACTGTGCGCGGAGGTCCTTCTGGTAGTTTTCACTCGGGGCCTGCTCCATTGCGAGCTTGTAGATTGGCAACGTGTCTTTCGCGCGGTCAATCTTGTTCAACATTGCGATGTAGTAGTACGCAGCGTTGACATAAGCCGACTTGGTTGCCTGAGGCACCTTTGTAAACTTTTTGAAGAATTCGGAGTAGATTTTGTCTGCTTCGTTATACTTCGCGTAGGAGAAGTAACTTGCAGCGAGCTCCAATTTCTGCAACCACGTGTCTAAGCTGTCTTGGTCAGGACGCGCCTTAATCTTTGCGAGCACAGCATCCTGCTTGCCTGCAGCCAATTCTGCACGCACGGTAGCTGTTTCCAAGACGCCCTTTGCTGCGGGCCACTTCTTCTTGGCTGCGTCAATTACTTCGTCTGCGAAGTCAACATAGCCCTTCGTCGAAAGCGCATCGATATACTTGATTTCCATCTCAAGCGCTACATCCACTGCGGGCTCAGCAGCATCGGCCAATGTCATTGCAGGCATCAGCAATACTGCCGCTGCACTTAACGGCAACGCCAACGCTTTCAACTGATTCTTCCGGACAAAACTCATATCCGTTCCTTTCACGTTAGAGAGTAAGGTACACGAATCCGTGACCTTTCTTCCATTACACCGATAGTATATCCTCTCTTTTTGCATCCGTCAACAGAAAAGCGCTGTTTTTGGTTCAGAAAAGAAGGATTTATATACATTTAATAAAAATAAAAAGAGGAAGTGGCGGAGAGGACGGATTTTACCGTCTTTCAAGGCAAAAGTTTCGTCAATTGAAAAAGGCCTGAATTGCAGATCAAAAAGAGGTGAATTGAATTTCAAAACAAGCCTTTTTAAACGTCAAAAAGAGTTGTTTTGTTTTTGGTCTCAAAATGACGCTTTCGGAGGCGTGCATCAATGAGGCAGCCAACGAATTGGAGGATTGCGGTGATAAAGAGCAGGTGGAAAATGTGCACAAGGGTTGTGAGCTTTAGGCAATAGAGCGCGATTGAAAGGAAAAGCGTAAGCGGGAAAACGAAGGAGAGGTAGGTAAAGCGGTCGTGAGCTGTAGAATCGGTGATGTAAAGTCCCGAGGCCGCATTCAAGGTTGTGATGAGCGTGAGATACGCTGCGGCCCATTCGTAGCCTACGTAATCATACGGCATAAGGAAAGGAAGCACCCAGTAAAGCAAAATGGCTAAAACACTGCCAAGCGCTAAGATGAGATACATCACACCTGCGCGAAAGATTTTAGAAGATAATCCACGTACACGCGCTTCTACGGCGAAGGGGAAGAGCACCGTTGCGAGCGAAGAACCGCAATAAGTCGCAATTTCAGAAAAACGCGAAATGAGGTAATACGCGCCAGAGGCTTCGTCGCTGAGACGATTGCGAATGACAAAGGTCATAATCGCGCCTTGAATCGCTGAAATCACAAACCCAATGGAGACAAAACTTGCATAACGCGCCATTGACTTTAAATCGTTGCGCCACGCCATAAAAGGCGCTTGGCGACTTTGACGTAAAAGCGGCGTAAGGACAATTAATGAAACCGTGAGCATCACTAAAGGCGGAAAGCCTTGTCCAACGAAATAGCCCGAAAGCCCCCATAAGGGCAATAAAAAGAGCATCGCAATTAAGCGTAACGGCGCAGCAAGAAGTGAACCCGCCGCAATCGCACCAAACCTACGTAATGCTTGAAGCGCAGACCACAGCATCGGCGTAAAAGAGGCGACAAGGCTATAACCAATCGAAAGGTAGCCCGCGAGGGATTGTTCAATGCGTAGCATTTCACACAACCACGGCATCAAGAAAGAGGCTAATGCCAATGAAAAAATGAGCGTCAGCAGGGTTGCCGTTACCGCGTCACGTAAAAGACCACGCAATCGCACCGCATCGCCCGTGACAGCATATGTGCACAATTGACGCGTAAAGACCAGCGCGAAAATGCCAATGGGTAGGGAGAGAATCGCACCAATCTGCATCAAAGGCAAAAGCGCGCCAATTTCTTGTTGCGGAAGGTGTTTGGGAATGATGTAAAGCCCCGTGATGGCATTCATGAAATCTGCAATACGAAGCGCCACAAAAACGCCAATCGTATTCCGCCAAAAGGTGATGAGCAGCGCGCGCTGCTCATCCTTTGACGGACAAATGCCCAGAAATTCACGAATGAATTGCCACATAGAAAAGAGGTGCTTCCTAAATGCGTAACCCTTTGATTTTAAAGAATTTAAATCCTTTGATGCGAAAGGGTTTAAGCCTTTAACGCTTCAAGGATTTGCTCAAGTCGCATCCCGCGCGAAGCCTTTAAAAGCAAGGTGTCTTCAGGTTGCAAAAGTAAAGGTAGTGCTTCCATCGCTTCAGCAGTGGTGGCAAACCAAACCGTCTTAGAAGTGGGATACCCCGCCTTAATCGCACCTTCAATCAAAGCACGCGACGCTGTGCCCACGCCAGCCAACAAACGCCACGGGCCATTGCCAGAAGCTTCGCCCACATCGCGATGTTGACGGTCAGACGCATCGCCAAGTTCTAACATATCACCCACGCAGACAACCTTTGTGCCAGGGACATCAGCGCCTGCAAAAGTCTCTAAAGCTGCACGCATTGAGAGCGGATTTGCGTTGTAAGCGTCATTAATCACGGTAAAAGCACCTGCACGTGTGGTTTCCCAACGCATTGCCGGCGCCTTGAAATGCTTTAAGCCTGCGAGCGCTTCAGCGGCAGAAATGCCACACTCACGTGCAAGTGCGTAAGCCACAAGTGCATTGGAGGCATTGTGTTCACCCGCCAAGCCCGTTTCAAGTAAAACCGCACTTTCATCACCATGGCGTACACGCACAACGCCCTTCGCGAGCGGTTCGCCATACCAATCTGCCGATTCGTTCTTCAAAGAACAGGTCACCACGCGGCAACGGCAAGCTGCGCGCAAGGTGTCAAATTCTGCACACGTATCGGGAATGACCGCAAACCCCTCTGCAGGAACAGCTGCAAGCAACTTTGCCTTCTCTGCTGCGATGGCGCGTTCGGTGCCAAAATACTCAATGTGCGCAGGGCCAATGCACGAAATGGCCGCGGCATCGGGTTGCATTGTGTCCGCGAGCGGGTCCATGTCCTTGGGGTGGCTAATCCCTGCTTCAATAACTGCAAAACGTGCATCTTCTGGCACTGAAAGCAACGAAAGAGGTAACCCGACTTCGTTGTTGTAATTGCCAGGTGTCGCAGCGGTGAGACCTGCGCCAGAGAGCATTGCAGCGGTGAGTTCTTTTAAGGTGGTTTTGCCGGCGCTTCCTGTAATGCCGACGACCTTTGCCTTCAACGTCTTGCGATAGCCTTTTGCAAGGTCTGCCAGCGCTTGAGCGGGGTCATCAACGCAGAGTAAAGGCAAACTCGCCACATCTGCAGGCGGCATCCATCCGCGACGCACCATTGCTGCCGTGGCACCCGAGTGAAACGCGGCCGAGACGAAATCGTGACCATCATGACGTTCACCTTTGAGCGCGACATAAAGCACACCGAGGCACGCCTGACGACTGTCTTGCGTGACTTTTGTAATGGGGAAGGTGGGTTTTTGCGTCCAAGTGCCGCCTGTCCAAGATTCAAAGTAAGTTGCGTCCATGGGGAATCCCTTTCTACAGCGAGATCATTCGAAGATGTTTACGCCGTCTTTAAAAGTCTTAATCATTGTGGCCGTTAACGAAAGTGGGCCTGCGGCATCAGGCGGTTCAGGCAAAGCGTCAGGCGTTAACCACTGCGCTTCTGCGAGTTCGCCATCTGCCAAGGTCACAACGTCATCTTCGGTTTCTGCGAAGAAGCCTAAGAGTAGCGAACCGCTCAGCCCCCAAGGTTGCGAGGCAAAATAGCGGACGCGAGTGACGTGTAAACCTGTCTCTTCAAGCGCTTCACGCACGCAGGTTGCTTCGGCCGTTTCGCCGACTTCACAGTAACCAGCCACAAGTGCTGGCCCCGAATATGGGCGGTCAGCATAACGCGTGACGAGCAAACGGCCTTTGTTGATAAGCCCGACGATAACGGCAGGTGCGATGGTGGGGTAGATTTCGTGACCGCAAGTTGTGCACTTCAAGAATGCATTCTGACGTGAAAGCATCGTTCCACAACGTCCACACCAGCGGTGATTCAAATACCATTGCGCGAGATGATTGGCGCAAAATGCGCCAAAACGGAGTTCGTCTGAAGCAATTCTGCGGAGAATCTGCGTGTTTCCCCATTCGGCATCGGGCGCAGAACCAAGGAAAAGGGTGATTTCCCCAACGCTAAGCAAGGGAATCGCTGTCGTAGCCGCACGCGTCCATGGCGTAAGTGCCACTTGCGCACCTTTGCATTGAAAGACGTAATCACCCTGGCGAGGTGAAGCCTTCGGAAAGAGCGTGAGCGGAGCTGCGATATCCTGGATCATAAGTCACCTTGGGTGTTGAGGGCTGGCAGGGATGACGAACTATGAGAGCAAGGTCGCTGTTAAGGCTTCCCATTCTGGCAGGGTAAGGGTCTCTGCGCGACGCGTAGGCTCAATGTTTGCCACTATGGGATCGGCTTTGTTTAGAGGCGCAGGGGATTTACGCAATACTGTGCCCAACTGTTTACGGCGCTGCGTAAAGAGATGCTTCGAAAGCGCACGCAACAGTGCCTTGCCTTCGTGCGTCAATGTCGAGCGCGTGTGACGTTGCATCGCGACAACGGCACTGGTCACTTCTGGCGGTGGCCAGAAGCAGCTCGGCTTCACGTTTCGCACGACCTGCACATCATAATCGGTTTGAATCCAAATGGCGGCTGTGCCACGTTCAGGTGTAGAAGGCTGCGCAGCAAAGCGTTCTGCAACTTCAAGCTGGACGAGTGTTACCAAGCGTTCGGGAGCATTGGGTTGGCAAATCAAATCCATCAAAATGCGCGTGCCGACAGAGTAGGGGAGATTGGAGGCGAACGCCTTAAAGCCCTGTGCCAACAAGGGTTCCCAATCGGTTTCAAGGGCATCGCCTTCAATGAGCGTGAAGGTTTCGGGATACTCTTTCATGAGCGAATCACGCAACCACGCGGCAAGTGCAGGGTCTTTTTCAATAGCCGTCACGTGAATGCCACGTTGGAGAAGCGCTTCTGTCATTACGCCAAGCCCTGGACCCACTTCAAGCACGCGGTCGCCTTCTCCTGCACCTACGGCATCAACGAGTGAGGTGAGGATATTGCGATCAATGAGGAAGTTTTGCCCAAGGGTTTTATTGGGGTGAAAGCCACGCCCAATACACCACGCTTTGACATCACTCGGAGAGGTGCGATTCATACTGCGTGCTTTCCCTCTTAAAAATCAAGTTCTACATAACGAATGTGGGCGCGACTGCGGAGTTCTTCCACCCACTGCGCATAACGTTCTTGCGCGAGTTCGTTGTGTACGGCCCTTTCAACGTCTTGCCAGATTTCCTGAAGCGGAGGGCACTTTTGGTCTTTTACGGCGATCTTTTTGAAGATTTGACAGTAACCGCGTACTTCAAAGATTTCAGAAACTTCACCAATCTTGAGGTTCTTGATGATAGCCACGGCTTCTGGTGCATAGTTGTCTTCGGGCTTGATAAAACCAGTATCGCCACCAGCTGTAGCATACTGATCTGCGGAATACTGACGTGCTAATGCTGCAAAATCTGCGCCATTACGAAGTTCTGCAAGGATTTTCTCTGCGGTGGCGCGACCTTGTGCCGGTGCCAAAAGGATGGTTTGCAGCTGCACACCGTCATTGGTAGAGAACTTTTCAGGATGGGCTGCGTAGTATTCGCGGATGCGCTTCGGGGAGACGTAGATCTTCTTTTCCACCTGTAAGTGACGCATCGCCTGCACAATCATATTCTCGCGCACTTGCTTCTGCCAAGCAGCGTATGTGATGCCGCCGCGACGCAATTCGTGCTTCAATGCCGCTTCATTGCCACCATAACTCTCTGCGATAACTTGCTTAATGCGTTCATTCAAGGCTTCTGCGGGCAACGATGCACCAGAGGCTTCGTATTCTTTCAAGATGAGAATGCGTTCAATCAAGAGGTCGCGAAAGACAGGAAAATACTTTACGGTTTCTGCGGCCTGTGCTTCAGGAGAGGTGTTCCAAAGTTGACGACTCATGCGGAGTTCGTTGAGCACGGTATCCATCGTGACCACTTTGTCGTCTACATAGGCTACAATACCATCAAAACGCTGCATTTCTGCGCGAAGTGAAGCGACAACAACCAAAAAAGCGAGGAGAAAGAGTTTTTTCACGGCAATTCCTTTCCCTATAAGCATACCATAATGCGAGGGCGCGCGCACGAAAAAGACCAAATGTGCGCAGAAAGAAGCATCAGTGTGTTGGGCGCAGACAAAGCACCGTATCATCGCCTAAGAAGAAGCGATTCGTCACCTTAAAGGACATCGCCTCTGGCAAACGTCGCGGCGTGATGGGAAGCCCGCGCACTGCCGCACAATCTCCCAAGGCCTTTGGCGCGTAAATGAGAATCAATTCATCCACCAGACCTTGTTCCAAAAGTGCTGCAGCTAATTGACCGCCACCTTCGCAGAAAACCTCATTGATGCCACGCTGACAGAGTGCACGCAGTGGCCCCTCAAGGTGTTCGCCATCATACGCTAAATCTTCTGTAGCCACAAGGGTTTGTGCATCGCGATCGGTTGCGGTAATGGGCGTATTTCGGTCGATAAAGACGCGCTTTTTCAGCGGTGCATTCGGCAAGTGAGGCTGCAACGAAGGATGATCTGCACGCGTAGTCCCTGCGCCCACCATCACCGCATCTGCACGCAGACGTTGGTACTGCACCCATTCACGCGCAGCTGCACCCGTAATCCAACGCGACGAACCCTCGCCATCGGCTAAATAGCCATCCAGCGTCATTGCGAGTTTGACGCGCACATAGGGCAAACCCTGTGTAATTGCCTTTGCGAAAGGTGCGATGAGCGCTTTACACGCTGCTGCCGCTGTACCTTGCGCCACGACCACCTCAATGCCAGCGGCTTCCAACTTCGGAATCGCGGCACCTGCATGTCGCGGATTCGGGTCCAAGCAGCCAATAACAACGCGCGAAGGACGACGCTTGAGAATGAGATCGCAACACGGGGGTGTGCGCCCCGTTGTTGAACACGGTTCCAATGTCACATAAAGCGTTGCCCCAGTGAGATTTTCGGGGCAATTGGCTAGGCAATTCACCTCCGCATGAGGCGTACCCGCCCGTTGATGAGCGCCTTCGCCCAACACCTCTCCATCACGAACGCAAATCGCGCCCACCGCAGGATTCGGTGCAGTACACCCCACATAGCGCTCGGCTAAAGCGACCGCCTGCAAGAGAAAACGCTCATCTAACGTCACATCAGTCATTGTACTGATCAACCAAAGAGCTCGGCAAAGCACCCGTTGCATCCGCGCGCGATGGTGCATTCCACGGAATATCCGAACGACGCGCCGCGATGTTCTGATTCACGCAGCCAGCCATCAAAAGCCCAAGAAAACCAAGTAATAAAAGCATCTTTTTCATACCCCGTAGTATACCACAAATCACCCGCAATTACCCGAGAGTCTTTTTGACGGGAGATGTTTTGGAGGGGGTGAGTGGACGAGGGTGACGTTTGTGCCCAATTTTGGGGAGGGTTAGGGGGTGTGGAGGGTGGTTTGGAGCATTTGGAGGTATTCGGAGCGGGGGATTTCTTTGGCGCCGAAGCGGGCAAGGTGGTCGGTGTAGGTTTGGCAATCAATCCATGGGAGGCCTTTGTCAAAGAGGTAGCGGGCGAAGGTGGCAAAGGTGCATTTGCTGGCATCTGGGACGCGCGCAAACATGGATTCGCCGAAAAAGCAGTTGCCAAGGGCTACGCCGTAAAAGCCACCAACGAGTTGGCCGTTTTGCCAGGCTTCAAAGGAGTGGGCAAATCCGAGGCGATGGAGTTCGCAATAACCTTTGATGAGGTCATTTGTAATCCAGGTGCCGGGTTGGTTTGGGCGTGGAGTTGTGGCGCAGGCGCGCATGACGTCTTCAAATGCGGTATTCACACGGTATTCAAAGAGGTCTTTTTTGAGGGTGCGTAGCAGGGATTTTGGGATATGTAAATCTGCTGCTTTTAAGACAAAGCGTGGGTCTGGCGAGAACCATGTAATGGGCATGCCTTCTTGGATTGGCCATGGGAAGATGCCTTGTGCATAGGCTTCAATGAGACGTTTGGGGTGGTAATCTCCGCCAATGGCTAAAATCCAGTCATTGTCTTCGGTTGCTTCTTCTGCTGGCGGAAAGGCAAATGAGTTGTCATCTAATCTATAAATGGGCATCACAACCTCCTTGAGTCTCTGTCATTAGCGTATCACAAAATGGAACAATTGGTACAGTGCGTGTGTAAAATAGTGCCATTCTGTTGCTTTCATTGGGGTGTTCGGGGTGGTAAAACAATCATCGCCTAAGGGGCACTTAGGCGATGAGGTGTTTTCTATACAGGGGTGAGACCCTTAGTCGATGTCTGTACGACGAATAAGTGCGGTGAGATCCGTCGTGCCTAGCGGGAAGTTTGCTTCCGTGAAGGGAATCGCAAAGTAACGCACGCCAGCGGTATGACTTGATGGTGCCTCCGTTGGTAAGGCCGTTTCTTCGAAGGAGGCGAGCTCCGTGCCTATGAGGGTGGTGTCTTCATCCACCGCAAAGACAATCTCAGTATTCAGCTGGAAGTCTGCCTTATTACTCGAACCCAAGATGGTATTGCCAAAGACTTCGGCTAATTTGTTCTTCACCTCAACCTTGACGACTACGTAGAGCGATTTACCCTCTGCGGAAGTGCCTGTCAATTCACGAATTTCAAAGTCGCTAATACCAAATTCATAGGCCATGAGGAGCTCGCTCTCATCTTCCGAATTTTCCACAGGGGCGAAGGTCCAGATGTTGGAGAAGCAACGGAAGGCATTGCCGATTTCTGCTGCGTTCAACGCATAGTAAGTGGCAATAAGCGTTTCAGGATCCTTGGCGTACATTGTGCGTCCATCGGCCTTCGTCAAGCGGGCGACGTTGTAACCCTGATAGTAACGGATGAGAATCGACTCAATCGTGGGGTCGTAAACATTCGCAACGTTTTCATCGGAAGGATTTTCTGGCACAGGCACACCAGGTGCGTAGACGACGTAGTGCGACTGACACACCTTCGGCGACTCACCAGCTTCATGGTTCACGCCCACGTCCCAACGCTTTCCATCGGGTGTCGTGGCATAGAGACGGCGACGCACTTCAGCGCGCGCAGATTCATCCATAATGTGGAAGAGTGTGGCGCCACTCTCTACATCTTCAGGCAAGGCCACATTCACGTCTGCGACCATGCTGCCGTCCACCACAATCTTACGAATCGTCATTCCCATGCAGTCGGACAACTGTGCACCTGTGTTCAAACGCAAGACACCGCCAATCGTGCCCGTACCGCTCAAGGTCTGCCCCGAGGGAATACACGCAATGACGTCTTCGGGGTTCGCGTAGTGGTTGGGTTCGAGCGAAGCGTCTGCAGCGACGTGCAAGCCCTTGTGACCAATCGCCGCATCAAGGTGTTGTTCTGCATTCAATGCGTCATCCGAGAAGGACTTTGTGCCCACGCGCAATTTACCTTCTTCCACGCGCACAGGGCCCGTCACAGAGGGCGGCGTGGGCGAACGGAAGGCCATGATGCCCGAGCCAATCTTCGTCAACCCGAGCGAACCGCCTGTAGCGGTGTGGTCAACGAGGTTTGCCGTGTAACAAATCCAACGTTCATTCCCTGCCGAGTTGAGCGTGAGCACTGCAGCCTTATCCGTCGGGCCTTCAATGCCAGCGGCGGTGAAGTTACAACGATGCGTGTTGTCCACACCATCAGCCTGACCATAACCGTGCAGCGTCGCCGTCGTGCCGGTCATCTTCATGTTTTCAGAGAAGACCACACCATTGGCTTCGGAATCTTCACCAGCTGCGTCAAAACGGAAGATTGCGCCATTACCCATCGTGAGCGACTTCGCCCAGAGGTGATTGGTTTCGCCATCTTGTTCCAAAATAGCATTATCCGCAATCACAAGATTGGTATCGCGCAGTTCAAAGTTGTGCCAGAAGTAGTTCAACGGACCATGCGCCTCCAAGGTGGCGATGGAGTCGCTTACCATCGGGCGGCTAAAGGTGCGATTTTTAAAGGCATAGGTGCCCGTCGTGTGACCATGAATTAATGCACTCTCCAATGGCGTCAGCGTCGGCGTGCCACCCAGCGTACCATCAAGCTGCTCTCCAATATCTTCGAGGCGCACCGAGGTAATCAACTGCTTCGTGATAGCCATTGTGCCATTGCCCGAAGTGGTAATCATCTTCAGGGTCGGCACGGGTTCTGCTTCCGCTGCGCCATTCTCCACGTGCAAGGTCGCCACGGGACGACTTGATTGTGCAGGCACGCTCTTATTCGCATAAATCTTCCAGGTCCCCGTCGGCACGCGAATCTGGAAGGCGATTGCCGAGCTCATATCGTCTTGCGTTGCTGGGACGGGTTGCGGCGAAGCGTTCGTATCGCCATTGTAACCATAACGATACCACGGCAGGCCCGTGTTGGCATCCTCACTATAAGCCTTAAAGAAGTCACGGATGTCGTTGATATTTGTGTTTGCCAAATCCAAATAGAGACGACCCGGCACCTGACGAATCTCTGCCAAGAGACCTGCCACCGTGCCATTGGGGTTGGAGCCTACGCCATAGATGGAGTTCGTCACATCCGTTAAAATCCAGTTCACGCCATCGTTAAAGGCAGGCACCCAGACATCATCCGAGACTTGACCATTCGTATTGGGCTGCGTGATAGCCGGGTTACCCACAACATTACCGCGGCCTTCAATCGGACCCGTGAGGTGTAAGAAGTCTGTTTCATCCTCTTCACGCCCACGAATCAAGGTGTAGTCCGCGTGCAATTCCAAGGTTGCAGGCACGAGGGTGCCACCCTCTGCGACGGATTCCGTGGTCCAACCCGTTTCATTCCAAGCAGACCAATTGGTGTCGGAGTCAGTGGAATAGGATGGTTCCCAAACGTTTGACCAGGTGATATTGTTCTTGTTATTACCCAAGCCTGACTGCGTCTGTGTGATGGTGCGGGTTGCCGTCATCGTTTCCGTACCCGTTGTCGTAGGAACGCCACCCACGAGGACGCTGGCCATGCGCGAGAACTGCACTACACCTGCCGACGGCGCAAAGGTGGTCGCCACCGTACCACCGGTAAACGTACGACGATAGATGCGCGTTTGCGTGACGGTACGCGTCTTCTGCCACTTTACCTTCGAGATAGAGGTCGCACCACTTTCTGCGCCAACGGTCACATTATTAGAAACAGGCGTCGGCGTACCTCCCGTTGTTCCGACCGAACGGCGACCATGCACACCGAGTGCGCTGTGGGGGTTGTCATACGCTTCTGCTTCACAGGCCGCCTTGGGATGAATCGTGTCATCGCCACCACCGACGAACTTAATCGTGCCATAACGCCAATCGGCCCCATTCTTTGCCACCATCCAGTCATGCGTTCTCTGATTTTCAAAGGTGACTTCGCCACCAATCGGTTGAAGCACCAAACGCGAATCCGTCTCAGGCGTTGCGTCGGCATGGGGCAGAACATTGAGCGCCGAGTAGAAGCGATTAGCCGAGAGGAAGCCATTATTTGCATCCTTTTCGGTATTAATTTTGAGCGTGCAGTTACCCTTTACGAAGAGACGGATTTCAGCACCTTCTGCAGGGCGCGCTTCACCGTCATTGGAGTGCACCCAAGCGGTACCATTCCATTTTTCGCGATGCCAAGGATTTGTGGTGGCATCTTCCCAAAGGCCGTTTTCTTCTGTCACATTGCGGACATAACGCACACCTTGATAGACGGGTGGCGCTTCTTCTGCCAAGGCGGCCATGGCATTCGCCGTCAAAGCACCCTTGTAGAAGCGGATATAGTCCACATAACCGCCATCGTTAGGCTCTGCCGAACGGAGGTTGTTAAGCTGCCCCGTGTTGGACGAACCACTGAGGATCTGCCCCACCTGCAAACCACCGGTTGCGAGGCCCACCCAATTCTCGGGGAGTCTGTACTCCGTTAAAAAGCCACCATCAAGGTAAACCGTGAGTGTCTTGCCATCGCACACCGCAGAAATCACGTGAGGGATTTCAGAGATATCAGCGATGTAAGCCGTTGCGACAGGCACCAATTCGTCTGCGGCGGAGACATTGTAGGTTGCGCCTGTAATGGCGTGGTCAATCGCGTGATAGAGCACAATCGGAATCGGGCCCGTCTCGCCAACGGTTTCACCTGTGGCCAAAATCAAAGCGTCACCGTCAGGCAACTTGGGATAGTACGCACCACCGCAGGTCGAACTGAGCGCCAAAAGCGTGGTATTCGCCTTACGCGGGGCGGTCAAACGAATCGCCGCACTCCAGACTTTCGGATATTTGAGGTCGGAGAGTTCGATGTAAGGACGATAACAAAGCTTCACACCCTTACCTGCGGGGTTGCGGGTGTCGGTGAAGAACTTATCTTCGGTCATCACCGAACCATAGCTGTTCACATTGTTGTTCCATTCATCCCAGTCGGTGCCCTTTAGGAGGGCATTGTGTTTACCCACGCGCATCCAACCGGTATTGTAGGAATTACCTTCAAATTCTGCGTCAATCCATGCACTATTGTGGGCGAAGTTGGGATATTCCCATTCAAGCGTATCATACGCGCCGTCTTCATTAGGCGTCACCGTAAACGTATTCTGATAGTGCGGCACGAGGATATTGTTGTGGTCATAGTGATAGAAGACCAAGTTATTCGCAACAATTTCCGGCAAGTGCGGAATGATGAGTTCGCCACCATAAGCACCCGCTTCTACGATTTCCAACTTCGGCGGATTGTCCTCATCGATATCCTCTGGCCAAAGAATCGTCGCGTCAGCGAACTGGTCCAAGCGGATACGCAACGTCTGACCATTCTGAATGCGTAAGCGCGCATAGACATCGAGTTCTTCGGTTTCAGAGACATCCACGAGCGGATACTGCGTGGCATCAAAGCTCAAAATACCACGATAGGGCGTGACTTCATCCTTGTGCGTGAGGGCCAAGATATCCGCCACCACCAAGGTGTCACGACGGCCCAGATAGCCGAAGGTGATATCACTGGTAATACCATGCAATGCATTAATGCGAATGCTACCACCATCGTTCTGAACCGTACCATCATCTGAGACGGTCGGTTCTACTGCTTGAATCGTACCCTTAAAGTAGCCCAAGTGATTAATGGTAACGGTACCATTCACCGTGAGCGAACCTTCACCCATGCCCGAAAGCGCATCAATCGTCAAGGTCGGACGCAAAGCTCGCACTTCACCCGCGGTGAGGGCGCGATCCCAAATGTAGCAGTTGTCCACCTGCATCTTGTCTGCGACCACACTGTAGCCAGCATCGCTATAGCCTGCACCAATCCGGAAGCCTGGATAGTCGGAGAAGATAAAGGGTGTAAAAATTGTACCCGCTGTAGGCACACCATCAACAAAGAGCGTCACCTTTGTGGCGGCAATCGTTTTTTCTATCTTATCTTTCCCGTCATCTCCTTGCGTAACATTCACGTAGATATCGTGGTCTACTGAAACCACAAAGAGGTGCCACCCCTTAGAGAGCGTATCCAAAGCGTAGCTCGCATCTACGGTGGTGGTAGAACCATTATAGCGAATCACCTCAATGGTATCAATGGTAGAACCATGCTTACGCAGACGCAGGGCTAAGGCATTATCCCACGAGCCGACGGAGAAGAGCACCGCATTATCGGCGCTAACCTCTCCCAAATTCGCGCCAATAGCAATAGAATAATCGCTTTCTGCTGGCGGTGTTATAGTAGCATGAGGCTTAACTACATCGCTAACGGTAAAACCTTTGCCAGAGGGTGTTACGATGTACGACGAGGGCGCATTTCCGCCCCATTCGGTAAACCAAGCTTCTTGCGAATTCTTCGCCACGATGGCGTTGTTATCCTCAAACTCCATCTTCAT
>JAZRAG010000076.1:0-2660 GCA_045634445.1 Candidatus Spyradenecus sp.
AACGACGCATCAATAGCGGATGCAATTTTGCATCAAGTTCGTCAATAACCAAAATATGGCCATTACGCAATGCATCTACAATACACGCCGCTAAATCAAAGAGTTTTTTAGTTCCTTGTGATTCTGCACCCAACAAATCAAACATCGTTCGATCAATGATTGCCATCTCACGATTACGAACATGATGGATTGTTTGGACACGCCCTCCGTCCCCAATGGCAATATCTTGGATGCCAACATCTGCATTTCGAATAAGTTGACGAATCGCTGTAGCAATCTGAGATGTTTCCCCAAGACGTTGCGCTGTAAGAGCCCCCATAGCATCATGATTAACACCAGAAATAATAACCCACGAATTACGGATATATTCCGCAATTTGTTGACAGACAGGCTCTGCAAACTGTGACGCAACCGTAAAGAATAATGCGTCTGCACGTGTACGTTGCTCCAATCCTTTCGCATTCTGCATTTTTTCTGCGTTAATGGCAATCTGCGAACCATTTATAGCGGATTCGCTTGATTCATCTTTCGTACGTAAAAAGAGAGGCACCTCTTTTTTTCGTTCAATTTCAACCAACCATTCCCGTCCCACTTCATACGTTTTAATGCCACCAACAAGAGAGAAACCATAATTAAACAGGCGGTCTCCAAGCAAAATGTCAATTTCAAATGTTGTCGGTTCTGAATATGAATAGTTGTTTAAGAGAAATGGTTCATTCCACAAGCCATTTTGAGTTTTATCAATGACAATTGAAAACAACATCAATGCGCGCATGCGTTCCATTGCCATTAAGAGGTTTGTCTTTCCACTTGCATTAGCACCGTAGATTACTGCCGACCTTAAAAATTGTCCTTGTGCGGTTTGAACAGTGTTTTCATCCACCCATTCTTTACATGTCTTGACCGCAGTTAAATCTAACGTTTGACAGGTTTTAAACGACCTAAAATTCTCTACAGAAAAACGAATTAACATAAAACCTCCTTAATGACACACCTAATATACCCCAAAAACTTCAATTCGTCAATAGGAATTGTGAAATTTTCACAATTTTGAATATTGCACAATATAACCGCGGGGGTAAGAAAAAGCCTTCTCAGAAGAAAAGATGTCAAAGAGGAGGTTGACCACCCTATGTACCCGAATATAAAAATATTATTTTTCTTCTCACATCCTCTAACAATCTTCTCAAAAAACATTACACTCTCAATTATATAACAACCTATTGCCGTTGATAGATTACGATACTACTCTGTTTGCGCGCTTCAATAACTTTTTGTGCAAGCGTAGGATTGTCTTTCAATAAAATGAATGGTAAATTCAAGCATTGGAAAAAGAGTTTCTCATCTCCGCCAAATGCTAAAAATATTGCAGTACCACAATTTGCCTCTAGCAAAATCAATTCAAGACGTTCAAGTTTACAAACTATTGCAAGTGCGACAATGTATTGCCGATTCCATTGAGCATCTAATTGACGATGAACTTTCGAAAATACTGCTTTCCCTATGTCTGTTACTGTGTGTAATATAGCTTTATCAGCGGGATGCATCTCCGATTTTGAGATTTGCGATTTAACCCACATCGCGCCTCCCTCAAGCACTAAATCAAAGAATTCTGAATTCATAACCATTCTCCTATTGAAGTCATAACACCATGTTAAACTTCGCGCAAAATCTTACGCTTATTCAAAAAGAATAAATGCGCCTTGTAAACTTTCTTCTCCCCCTGCCTACGGCAGTCCTTTGATTCCTAGCATCTAAAGTACTTTTTTTGGGGTGGCTCGCTCCCCACTGGAAATATTTCCCTAAAGTGGCTTAACGAAGCGCTCTTTACAAGGTCAGTGGTTTGCCTCCCCTTACTTATACGTAAAAAAAGTCGAACTGCCGTATCGGAGGAGATTCATTGCCGACCAAGGGATTATGAGTCCCCTACTCACGTAGCCACTTATCACATACGCCTAGATGCGTTGGCTCTAATGTAATGATGAATGATGAATTACTAATTGCGAATTTTTAACTGCCACTTGCCACGCGCCACCGTGGCGTCAGCCACCTTTTCGTGGAAATTCGTCAAATTCGTGGTTAATTTTCCGTGTGTTCTGTGTATTCTGTGGTTTCTAAAATCCCTCTGGCAGTCCTGCGCCGCAGGCGCCCTTTTCAAGTATTTTGTGATTTCAAAATTCCCCCCACGCCATGCTTTCTTTCATACGCAGAGGCTTCAAGAAGGCGGTCATCTTAATTGTTTGGCTTTTGGAGCGTGTGCTACAATTTGAGGTGTCTCGGAGTGACCCGAAACATCAAAGGAGGCAAATATGAAGAAGGTTATTGTAATCGCATCTCTCTTTGGGGCATTGTGCATGGGGTGTGCGACAAGGCCAACGGTGGACTTAACACCGGTAAATGATGTGCCCCTTGCTCGCTATCTCGGCACATGGTATGAAATCGCACGTTTTGACCATTGGTTTGAACGCGATATGACGCATGCCAAGGCTTCTTACAAAATGCGTGAAGAGGGTTACATCAGCGTCACCAATACAGGATTGAAAAATGGCAAGGAGAAAATGGCCACCGCCATCGCCAAAACAACTGCAACACCTGGGCTTCTCCGCGTCTCTTTCTTCCGTCCATTCTACGGTGACTATCGCATCTTATGGTTGGACAGC